>JAICPX010000145.1 GCA_025929635.1 Chitinophagaceae bacterium | reverse complement strand
GACGGTTTTAAAACTTCGTGAAAAATTAATTTGCCGCTACCAACGATTTGATCTTCTCATATCTCGCGGCTACCTTTTTCCAGTCAATAACATTCCAGAAAGCAGCAAGGTATTCGGCGCGGCGATTCTGGTATTTTAAATAATAAGCATGTTCCCACACATCTACGCCAAGTATCGGAGTACCTTTTACTTCGGCCACATCCATGAGTGGATTATCCTGGTTTGGAGTGGAGCTAATTTCCAACTTACCGTCTTTAACGATCAGCCATGCCCAACCACTTCCAAATCTTGTCATGCCGGCGTTAGCAAATTTTTCTTTAAAAGCTTCGAATGTACCAAATGCATCGTGTATAGCTTTGGCCAGATCACCTGCGGGTGGTCCGCCGGCATTTTCGTCCAGACTTTCCCAAAAGAAAGTATGGTTCCAATGTCCTCCACCATTGTTCCGGACGGCAGGTGAGATTTTACCTGCATTGGCGATCAACTGTTCAAGACTTTTATTTTCATGTTCAGTACCTGCAATTGCCTTATTCAGGTTATCGACATATGCCTGGTGGTGTTTACCATGATGTATTTGCATGGTCAACGTGTCAATATGTGGTTCCAATGCATCATGTGCATATGGAAGCGGAGCTAATGTAAATGCCATAACTTACGATTTTAGATTTTAGAGTTAAGTCCCGATAGCTATCGGGATGAGATTTAATGGGATAACAAATTTACGATTGAATTATCGTTGTCCAACAATTTGGTTTTTCGAGATATGGAATAAAATTTTACTGACATTTAGTTTTTGATGTACCTTTCTTCGCAGTTATTTTTTGCTTTATGAACAGTAAAGAGAAAGATTCTCGTCGAAAATTTATTAAAAGTCTTGCTGGTACAGCACTTGCCGCCTCAGTGCCGGGGATCATAAAAGCCGCTGGCCGGGAAAGAGAAGAACATTTTGAATTGCGGAATTACTATGGCGTCAATGATAATGTGAACGTGGCATTGATCGGTGCCGGGGGGATGGGAACTGCCGATGCACAAACCTGTAGTACCATCCCGGGTGTGAGGATAGTTGCTGCTTGTGACCTTTTTGATCCAAGATTGGAAGAGGCGAGGAAGAACTTCGGTACTGATATTTTTACAACAAGAGACTATAAAGAAATACTGGCAAGAAAAGATGTTGACGCAATCATAATCGGCACACCGGACCACTGGCACAAAGAAATTGCTGTGGATGCATTAAATGCAGGCAAACACGTGTATTGTGAAAAGCCCATGGTGCAGCATATTACGGAAGGCCAGGCAGTAGTTGATGCGCAAAGAAAAAGTGGTAAGGTACTGCAGGTAGGAAGCCAGGGTTTGAGTTCGGTGGGAAATGAAAAAGCAAAAGAATTATTTGAGGCGGGAGCTATTGGCCAATTGAATTATGTAGAGGGGTTTTGGGCCCGCAATACACCAGGTGGCGCATGGCAGTATAATTTGCCGGACAATGCATCCGGGAAGAATGTTGACTGGAAAAGATTCTTAAAAGATAAACCGCAGGTGGCTTATGATCCCAAAAGATTCTTTCGCTGGCGTTGTTTCAGGGATTACGGCACGGGGGTATGCGGTGATCTGTTCGTCCACCTGATATCGAGCCTCCATTTTATTATTTCATCAAATGGTCCCACACGAATAATGTCCACGGGTGGGCTCCGGTATTGGAAGGATGGCCGTGATGTTCCGGATATAATGCTGGGTATGTTTGATTATCCGCAAACGGATAAGCATCCTGCTTTCAATTTGTCATTGCGGGTAAATTTTGTGGACAGCAATCGTGATGGTTCTTATTTCCGCATGGTTGGCAATGAAGGATCAATGCTTGTGGACTGGAATGATGTAACACTTACGAAGAACTTTTCTTATCCTCCCGACAATTATGCGCAGGTCTTGAAGGCAAAGCAGTTTGCGCCGGATTATGATCGTAAAAAGATCAAGGATCCCGATGTAACAGTTTATAAAGTACAGGATGGATATAAAGGAGCGCATTATGATCATCACTACAACTGGTTGCGCTCAATCAGAGAAGGAAAGCCTGCAGTGGAAGATGCTTTATTTGGTTTTCGTGCTGCTGCACCAGCGTTGTTATGTAACGATAGCTATTTCCAGGGAAAGCCAATCAAATGGGACCCCGTTAATTTAAAATTGCTTGCTTAAAGACTATTACTATGAGAAAAACATTTTTATTTACAGTAATTGCATTTGGTATGCTATCATTTATGAAGGATGCAAAACAAAAAGACAACACCCTTTCTGAAGAAGAAAAGAAGGAAGATTGGATCCTGTTATTTGACGGATCCACGATGAATGGCTGGCGATCTTTTAAGAACAGGGAATCAGATGGCTGGGATGTAAAAAATGGAGAGCTCTATTGCAAAGAAGACGGAGTTAAGAAAAGAGCCGATCTTATTACCAACAACAAGTATGAAAATTATGAATTGCTTATTGACTGGAAAATAGCTCCAAAGAAAAACAGTGGCATTATTTATATGGTGACCGAAGAGAATAGTGCTTCATTTGAATCGGGCCCCGAATATCAATTGATCGATGATATTGGATATCCGGCAAAATTATCAGACAAGCAATTGAGCGGTGCGAATTATGATATGCATGCCCCGACCGCAAAAGTTGCAAAGCCGGCAGGAGAATTTAACCAGACAAAGATCGTCATCAATAAAGGGCACGTGGAGCATTGGCTCAATGGAACCAAGGTTGTCGATTACCAGTTATGGACACCGGAATGGGAACAATTGAAAGCAAACAGCAAGTGGAAGGATGTAAAACCTTATGGAATGTCCAAAACGGGACATATTGCGTTGCAGGATCATGGTGGCGGAGTAGCATTTAAGAATATCAAGTTGAAGCCACTTTGATGGTTATTTGGCACGGCAACCCTTAAGCGCTGAGATATCCTGTGTTTCGGTGAATCAGTGGCTATTTTTTCAATTTGTTGAATTTTTTTCCTTTCTCGATATAATTATCTACAACTCCCCGGGTTTCAAGATCACGGAGAACCGAAATCGTGTACCAGGGAATCGAGCCTTTGAATTGAGGAACTGTTTTCCGGATAGTAATCACGACATCATCTGCCAGGGCAGTAAATATTTTTCCTTTACTTCCTTTAAGGCTTTTGAGGATTGCAGCTTTAATCGGCTCATAAATCGTGGTATCGATTTTTATTTGTCTTTTTGTTCCTGGATTCGTGATCACTGTTTTTTTAGATGTAGATTTAGCCATATGATTGATTTTATGCACCCCGATCTTGGTGATTCACCTTTTCTTTTTAAAAAATTCTTTCATCAATGCACCACATTCATCTTTCATAACGCCATAAACGATCTCCGTTTTTTGATGAAAAGGCCAGTTGGTCCCGGTAACTCTTTTATGACCATTCTTTTCATCATCAGCGCCCCACACAATTTTACCGATCTTGCTCCAATACATCGCACCTGCACACATCAGACAAGGCTCCACTGTCACATATAAAGCTGCTTCAGGCAAATATTTGCTGCCTAATAAATTAAAAGCAGATGTCAATGCGATCATTTCTGCGTGTGCTGTTGGGTCATTTAATTTCTCCGTCATATTATGTCCCCTCGCAATCACTCTTTCATTCAGCACAACGACAGCACCAATTGGCACTTCATCATCTTCAAACGCTTTTCTGGCTTCTTTCAAGGCCTGGGTCATATAGTATTCATCGGTCATAATGATCATGAAAGATCAGCGGGATATTTTATTCCAGCTTTCATTCGTATGGTATCCAATAATTCCATCAATAGTAAGGTATCAGCATGGGTCATCACCGGGCTTTCGGTCAATCCTTTATTCAAACATTGATTTACATGTCTTATCTCGTACTGGTAGCCTAAGCCACTTTCTCTTTCCACAGGAATAATTTCTCTTTCGTAAGGTATCTGTTTTGATAATTGAATTGTGGATGATGGTTCATAAAATCTTGAGGTTAGTGTAATGCATCCCTCTGTGCCATTTATTTCGGCCTCGATGGGCAGGTTGGTAACAAAAGAAGAAAACAATTGCGCCATAGCACCATTATTATATTTAAACAAAACAGCTATTTGCTCATCCACACCTGTTGACGCCGCCGTCATCATTGCTTCAATGTAATCTGGTTTTCCCAAAACAGATGTAGTGATAAACACATTGTAAATACCAATATCGAGTAGTGTTCCTCCGCCGAGCGAAGGATCTAATAGTCGTTGTGGTGAATTGCCGGATGTTTTAAAACCAAAATTCACCAGTACACTTTTCAACTCTCCGAGTACTTCCTGTTGTAATAACTCCTGCAATTTTTTATAATGTGGCAAAAATTTTGTCCAGAGGGCTTCCATCAAAAAAACTTTCTTCTGCCTGGCGGTATCGACCATTTCTCTTGCCTGCCTGCTGTTTATCGCAAATGCCTTTTCACACAGAACAGCTTTGTTATGATCAAGACAAAGCAATGTATGTTCATGGTGATGGGAATGTGGGGTAGCAATATAGATCACATCAACGGCTTCGTTCGCAACAAGTTCTTCATAACTATTATGAAGATGTTTGCAGGGAAAATCTTTTGCAAATAATGTCAGCGTTTCTTTATTCCGGCTTGCAGCAGCTATCAATTCTGCATCCGTTACCAAAAGAAGATCAGAAGCAAATTTTCTTGCGATGCGTCCGCAACCAAGTATACCCCATCTTATTTTAGTTCCGTTCATACAGTAAATTAAAGAATGATTGTAAATTACGGTATATAACGATAACTATGATCTTATCCTCATTACAGCGGCTTCGTGACTATTTTGATTCCGGCATTACAAAAAACTATGATTTCAGAAAAGCGCAATTAAAAAAATTAAAAGCCTCAATATTAAAACACGAACAGGATCTTTACGATGCTTTATATGCCGATCTGAAGAAAAGTCCTGAAGAAACATGGGTGACAGAAACGGGTCTTGTGATAAGTGAATTAAATGCGGCAATAAAGAACCTGTATCAATGGATGCAGCCCGAAACTGTTGATACTAATTTGCTGAATCTTCCTTCAACAAGTAAAATATTAAAAGAGCCACTGGGAGTTGTTTTGATCATTGGTCCCTGGAATTATCCCTTCCAACTTTTAATAAATCCATTGGTTGGCGCTATTGCAGCAGGTAATTGTGTTGTATTAAAGCCCAGTGAATTTGCTTCTGCCACAGAAGCGGTCATGAAAAAGGTCGTTGAAGACGTTTTCCCATCTGAATATATATTGTATGTGCAGGGTGATGGGGCGAAGGTGGTTCCTGAAATGATGAACAATTTCTCATTTGATCATGTATTCTATACAGGTAGTACCAGCGTTGGAAGGATAATTTATAAAATGGCGGCTGAACGATTGGTGCCGGTCACTCTAGAACTTGGCGGCAAAAGCCCGTGCGTTGTGGAAAGCGATGCCAATATTAAAGTAGCCGCCCGTCGCATCGCTATGACAAAATTCTCCAATGCCGGGCAAATGTGTGTAGCACCTGACTACGTGATCATTCATGAATCAATCAAAGAAAAATTTATTTCAGCGATAAAAGAAACGGTTGAGCAATTCTTCGGCGGCAAGCCGGAGCAAAGCGAAAATTACGGGAAGATCATCAATGAAAAACAATTTGATCGGATTGCCGGCTACTTATCCAATGGAAAAATTGTTTTTGGTGGCCGGACCGATAGAAAGAATTTATTCATTGAACCCACCTTGCTTGATGAAGTGAAAGTCAATGATGCCGTAATGAATGATGAGATCTTTGGCCCGGTAATGCCTATTCTTACATTCAAATCAAAGGGGGAAGCGTTAAACATAATAGCAGGTCATCCAGCTCCACTGGCATTTTATGTGTTTACATCCAGCAAGGCAAAAGAAAACGATTGGCTCAACAGTGTTGCTTCGGGTGGCAGCTGTGTGAATAATACAAGCTGGCATCTCACCAATCATAATTTGCCCTTTGGTGGCAGGGGTTTTAGTGGTACCGGAAATTATCATGGCAAATATTCATTTGATACGTTCACTCATAAGAAAGCTGTATTGAAAACACCAACATGGTTCGATCCTGCTATAAAATATCCTCCATTCAATGGTAAATTAAAATTGTTCAAGTGGTTGATTAGGTGAATGGTGAATATGGGCCGCAACCAGAATTATCGGTACCGGGCTTTACCGGGACCCTGCAAGGTTAAACACATTACTGCAGTTATCTATTCGTATGAATGGAAAAAGTAATATAGTCAGGTTTCTTAAGAAGCTGTTCATAGCTTTGTTCTTATTTCTCGTAGCATTCGCAGGCTATGTAACGATCGTAACGCGAAATACAAAAGATATGACGATAAGACAAAGGATATTAAAAGCAGTTTATCCTGCATTTACCTGGTGGGGAAGAATTTCCGGAAAAAATAGCAAAGTATTTACCAATGAATCTCCACAAGTTCCCCCGCAATCGTTGTATGACCTTTCTGTTACATTAAATAATGGCGAGTCGGTCCCCTTAGCATCCTATAAAGGCAAAAAACTATTGTTAGTGAATACGGCTTCAGATTGCGGTTATACAGATCAATATGATGATCTCCAAAAATTGTATCAGGATAATAAGGATAAACTGGTGATCATCGGTTTTCCTGCCAATGATTTCAAAGAACAGGAAAAAGGAACAGATGAAGAGATAGCGCAATTTTGCAGATTGAACTATGGCGTTACATTCCCTTTGGCAAAAAAAAGTACCGTAGCACCCGGACCTGATCAGCATCCCGTGTTTCAATGGCTAACCGACAAAAACAAAAATGGCTGGACAAACAAAAAACCAAGCTGGAATTTTTCAAAATATTTGGTGAATGAAGAAGGTGTTTTGACAAATTATTTCGACCCCTCAATTTCTCCCACCAGTAAAGACGTGATTGATGCTATAAAAAAATAATTTCATTTTAAATAAATCGATATGACATACAACGATTGGATCGGCACGGTTGGTGTTGGCCTTGTGGTAATTGCTTATTTTTTAAACACCATGAGTTGGATACCGGAGAATGGAAAACTGTTTTTTATCCTGAATACCGTAGGCGGTGCGTTGAGCTGTTATGCGGCTCTACTGATAAACTTTATCCCTTTTGTTGTTTTAGAAGCTATCTGGACCATTGTATCGCTATATGGCCTGGTAACCGTTCGGCCAGTTAAAGCGGCCTGACCCTATGCAGAACATTTTTCATGATAATTCGGCAGCTCAATAACCAGTCTTTCAAATTCGTAACCCGAGTAGGTATTGATTATGTCATTTAACACTTCATCAATTTCTTCCACAGTTTTCAATGTAACTAATTTGTTGCGATACTCTTTAATGTTTGGCAGCCCTTTCAAATAATTTGCATAATGACGTCGCATTTCATTTACACCCACCACAGGGTTTTTCCATTGGACTGAACGGTTCAAATGTTTCCGGATGACTTCGACCCGTTGTTCTATTGTTGGCGGAGACAGGTGTTCGCCTGTTTTAATAAAGTGTTTTATCTCATTAAATATCCAGGGGTAACCAATGGCGGCACGTCCGATCATGATCCCATCAATACCATACCGGTTTTTGTATTCCAGTGCCTTTACAGGAGAATCAATATCGCCATTCCCAAATACAGGAATATGAATGCGGGGATTATCTCTCACTTTTGCGATCAATGTCCAATCAGCTTCACCTTTATACAATTGTGCCCTGGTTCGGCCGTGGATGGAAATAGCCTTGATACCAATATCCTGCAATCGTTCGGCAACTTCTTCAATGTTCTTGCTATCTTCGTCCCACCCCAATCTTGTTTTTATTGTCACCGGTAACGAAGTAGATCTCACTACCGCTTCTGTCAATCGAACCATCAGGTCAACATCTTTTAATACGCCGGCGCCGGCTCCTTTGCTTACTACTTTTTTTACAGGACAGCCGAAATTTATATCAACGAGGTCAGGATTTACTGTTTCGCAAATTTTTGCGCTCATGGCCATTGCTTCTTCATCGCCACCAAAGATCTGGATGCCAAATGGACGTTCTTCCTCGCTAAAATCAAGTTTCATTTTACTTTTCATGGCATCACGGATCAATCCTTCGCTTGAAATGAATTCACTGAACATAAGGTCGGCCCCATTGTCTTTGCAGACAGCCCGGAAAGGCGGATCACTTACGTCTTCCATAGGTGCCAGCAACAGGGGGAATTCCGGCAACTCAATATTTCCTATTCTTATCACTGACTTTTGTTTGAATTAATAATCAATAATTAATAATTAGTAATTATTGCTCTCTACATTTGCTTCTATTAGCAGCAAACGGCAAATTTACTCCCGATAATCGTCGGTACAAAACGGTTTTTACTTATGGCTTATTTCAAAAAAGTTCATCCATTTCTCCAACTATTGATTTTTATTGGGATGGCATTTGGGATATTTTTACTGGTAGGCACTGCGGGCACATTGTTGCTTTCGGCGATCAGCGGTAAAAGCTTAAGTTATATCGCGGATGCAGGCAACTGGGATCTTAACGATCCTCAAACATTGGTTATAGCGAGGAGTCTCCTCGTTATTCAATTCTTTGCCTTATTTGTTATCCCGGTATTTGTTTTTGCAAGATTGTGCGATTCAAGATCAGCTGAGTACCTGGGGCTGCGCCCGGCAAAGCCGTTATATTTTATCTTGGGAATTGCTGCCCTGATCGTCGCATTGCCATTCGTTGGCTGGATCGGCGAGATCAATAACCAGCTGGTACCAGAAAATACCAATATTGGAAAATGGATGAAGACAATGGAGGAAGGAGCGGCTAAGCAGATCAGTTTTATGCTAAAAAGAGAGAATATCGGTGACCTTTTTCTGAACCTGTTATTTGTTGCGGTATTTGCAGGAGTCGGTGAAGAATTGTTTTTTCGCGGGGTGCTTCAAAGATTATTTATAAAACTTTTTAGAAATGCCTGGGCCGGGATCATTGCGGCGGCAATTATTTTCTCTGCTTTCCATTTACAGTTTTACGGATTTATTCCACGATTTATCCTTGGTGTCCTGCTTGGCCTGATATATTGGTATGGTGGTAGTCTTTGGCCGGCGATCATTGCACATTTTGCTTATAATGCATTTGCGGTGATTGTCATTTACTTTAACCCATCAATGGCTGATGAGCAAGGTGCTCCATCGTTTGCCAACGAGACAGTGATGGCCATCGTTAGTCTTGTGCTGGTCATCGTGATCATGATAGCGATGAAAAAAAGGTCAACTACCACCTATGAAATGATGTATGCAAGGGACAATATTGATGAATCAAATCCTTTTGCATAACTATCCCTTATCGTATAACCACTATCATCTGATACATGGCTTTTAACTGGAAAACATTTCAAACAAGAACGCTTACTGCGATCGTTTTTGCAGCAGTAATGCTGACGGGTTTGTTATGGAACCAGTGGAGTTTCCTGGTCCTGTTTTCGATCATTCATTTTGGCTGCTGGTGGGAGTATTTTAATCTGCTTGAGAAAATTCATAACACAACTTTTCATCGCTATACACGTATTGGTTTTATGCTGCTGGGATACGCAATAATG
>JAICPX010000002.1 GCA_025929635.1 Chitinophagaceae bacterium | reverse complement strand
GAGATCTATGCAAATGGAAATAACCTGGGTACCGTCACCTCATCATTTTATAAGAACTCGGGCGCCATTCGCATAGCTGGCAGCACGCATTATCTTGATCGGAATATTACAATTACACCCCAAAATCAGCCCTCATCAACCGTGAAGATCAGGCTCTATATTTCAAAAGCTGAGCTTGATGCCCTGATCGCTGATGCAGGCAGTGGCGTATTTAGCATCAGCAACCTTTTGATATTGAAAAACCAGGATCCTTGCAGCAGTACAGCCAATGAAACTACGACAGCTATTGCTCCAACTTTTGCCGAGTCGCATGGCGCCAATGGCTATGTGTTGCAGGGCGATATTACAAGTTTCTCCTCATTCTATTTTGCAAGCAACAGCTTTACATTGCCGTTAGACCTGCTTTCATTTACAGGCCAGTTGCAAAACAACAATACGGTTTTATTGAACTGGAAAACAGAGAACGAGATCAATACTTCCCATTTTGTAATTGAAAGAAGCGTCGATGGATCGCGTTTTGCACCGCTCGGGAATGTAACCGCTAACGGCCGCAACAACACGCAGGGATCATTCAACTATGCATTTACTGATAATGATGCGATCAACCAATCTTCACAAAAGCTGTTTTATAGATTGAGACTGGTAGACATAGACGGCACCTACAAGTATTCAAATATTGTTGCAGTTACATTACCATTCACTACAGGTAACATCACCGTCTCTCCAAACCCTGTAATTAATGAAGTGAAAATCATGGTCGCTTCACCGGAGCAAGGAAATATTCAATGGAAATTGATTGATAATGTTGGCAGAATATTACTGAAAGGTTCCGAGCAGGTATCAGAGGGTCCCAATACCTTTATCATCAATATGAGTAGATTACCTGCAGGCACGTATTACTTAAATGTAACGGGTGCAGGTAATGATCAAAAAGTAAAAATGCAGAAATTGTAATCGGTAAAATTGATTCCTTTGTCCAGATAACCCCGATAGGCTGTCGGGGTTATTTCTTTTGATACATATTCAGTGTAAGGCCACAATAAAAATTCCTGCCAGCAGCAACATTATAATATCTCCCTCCGGCCGCATTTATATCATTCCCGAGACTGTAGGTAACATCAAACGCATTATCTACTCCTGCAAAGAGTTCAAATCTGTTATTCCCGGAGGCGATTTTCTTCCACCCAAGTCTTGCACCCAGTAAATTGTAAGAAGCGGCTGCGTCGGTGTTTGCATCATTTAAGTAAACCGGATCGCTATAGTAGTAAGTAATGTTTAGATAAAATCCAGGACCGGTAATGATATCAGCACCCGCAGCTATTGTATGTTTTGCAACACTGGGTAATTTCTTTCCGGCGTAATCATTGGTCAATTGTTTAAATTCCTTATAGATAAAATCATTCAATGTGTGGCTGATCCATACGCGGCTGCCATCCATCAAAGAATTATTCCGGACGACATAAGCAATCTGCGACTCTATTCCTTTTTGTTTTGTAGCCCCGGCGTTGGTAAAATAATCAGCATTACCCGCGTCTCTTCTTTGGACAATTGCATTTTTCAATTGATAATAGAAGGCATTTACTTCGACATATAACCGTCTTTTTACAAAGCTGGTTTTGAATCCTGATTCATAACTAATGCCATGTTCTGCATTTAAATCCGTGCTTATGATACTCGTAGATGGCAATATTTCGGCAGTTGTAGGCGGCGAAAAGCCTTTTGCTACGCTACCATAAATATAAAGGTCACTTGCGACCCTTTTTGATACGGCAATTCGCGGAGCAGCTTCGCTTTTATAGATCCTTTTTTGAACCGGCAGTGACGGAACAGATAACCGGTGGATCCTGATCGACGATTTATTGATGCTTAGTCCTGCCGCAATATTGAGATCATTTTTCAATCGCAAATCCGCCTGTGAAAAGATGGACCATACACTATTGTTGACATCGTCATTAGTTAGGCTTGCTCCAGGCTTGCCATCAGCGTTTGCATAAGTTCTTACATTGAAAAACCCTTTTTGTAATTCGCCACCAAATACAAGCTTTGTTTCAACCTTTTTAGTGCCGGGTTTCCATGTGAAAAGGGTTCTGCCGCCAAGATGTGGTTCCTTCCGCACTTCGTAATTTCTGAATGTCGGGTTCCTGATATTTGAATACGCCCCATAAAAAACAAAATTGTTCTCAAATCGATCATTGAATTTAAAATGATTGTTCAACGCCCCCAACCAGGTTTTCTGAAATATTGCAGCCTTAGCTTTGTCAGCACTTGGGAAACTGCCTGCGGCGGGCCGGGCCGCCCGCGGATCTTTCAGGTATTCGCTTTTTGTCAGGGCACCAGGCGTTTCATAATAAAGATCCCCATAAAGAAAATTGAATCGTAACGTTTCCCTTTTGCCTGATGCGATTTGTGTTTGCCAGGATGTAACATCGCGGTGCATTGAAGTATGCTCCCTGTAACCGTGACTTTGCAGCCGGGAGAAATTAAAAGTATTTCTGAAATTGTCTTTACCCTGGTTTACCTGGATATTCAAAGACCCAAGATCATAACTACCGTAGATAAGACTTGAAGAGAAAACGGGAGTATTTTGTTCAGGATTGTTGTTTGCCAATATGACCCCGCCGGTGCCGGCGCCGTACAAACTTCCTGCAGGACCCTTTATGATTTCCAATGAATTAAAATTGAAAAAACTCAACTGGTTTAAATAAGTATTTCCGCCAGGATCAGTAAAAGGAATTTCATTCCAATAAACTTTTATATTTCTTACACCAAAGGGAGATCGTAAAGTACTGCCTCTTACATTCATGCGATAGCTGCCGGGAGACCTTTCCTCCATTCTTACACCAGGTACACTGTTTAATGCAGGAAGAATACTTGTATTATTGAAACGATCAAGTTTTGCCTTGCTGATTTGAACGATGGGTGCAGGGATCTTTTTTAAACTTTGATTTTGCTCAAAAGCTTTTACTATTATTTCACCCAGTGTTTGTGAAGAATCTGGTGTTTGTTGCGGGCTGGAAATAAAACCAAACAATAACCCAGTGATCAGGATGATGGACGTCTTTCTCATAAGTATTGGCTTTAGTAGCATTACAAATCTAGAATTTCGGCAAGCGATAAACAAAAACTGGCGGTACTACTGCCGCCAGCTCCTGCTAAAATGTTTCCACATCTGTTTATTTCGTAACAATAATCTTTTCCGTTCTTATAGTTTTTCCATCAAACCCTTTTACAGTTAATATATATATTCCATTGGCCAGGTTGCTTACATCTATTTTGGTCGCCAGGTTGCTGGTCTTTATATTTCTTAATTGTTTGCCACCGATATCATATAATAATATCTGACTATTAGTAAGCTTATGGTTGTAAACCACAAAATGGTCGATAGCCGGATTCGGATAAACATCAATGCTTAGATCTTTTTTATCCTCCTGGATCTTCACTTCTGTCAACAATTGGTCCGCTGCCCTGGCACCGCCAAGGATCTGGTAGGTAAATTCAAGAATGCTGCCGGGATTTGCAGGTGTAGTGGTTACGCCACCAGTGGGTCCGGATGTAGAGCCGCTGCTATCACATGCTACATATATCTTTAATCCATCCGGTGAAACAATAACATCTCTGAACCTGCCCAAGCCACGGAAATAATGAATGGTGTCTGAAATAATACTTTGGCCGTCATTACTCAGTTTATATCGTGAAACCGTTCCCTTTTTTAGATTGGCTACTAATAATGAATTATTCCAGCCTGGGATAGTTATATTTCCATAAAAGTCAGATCCCGACGGACCCACCGAAGGCCATAACATATTATCACCACCCGATGGGGGATTCGACACCGGAAACAAAGAACGCAAAGGTTCTTTTGCATTTAATGAATTGCAATTATTAAGTTCATTTACAATTGTAAAGCCACCTGTTGTTCGTCCATTATAATTGCCATCACACCAACCAATGACATTTGGCCATCCAAAATTGCGGCCTCCTTCAATAATATTGATCTCATCATCACTGAATGGTCCGTGTTCATCACTGTATAAAATATTTGTGCCGTTAACATTTCCCCAAACCAATCCCTGCGGATTACGATGCCCCAAAGAATACACTGCGTTACCAAAAGGATTATCTGTCGGTATCCATGAACCGGAAGCATCCGGCTCTGTATTCAGACGTAATATCTTTCCTTCATAAATATTTGCGTTCTGTGAATTGTTAGGCCGGCTAATATTATCGAATTGGCCCGCACCCATATCTCCGACTGAATAGTACAATTTCAGATCTGGTCCTATAGCAATACGGGCAGAATTATGGTCATTACTCCCTGGTATATTTTCCAGAACAGTGACGGGTGAACCAAGAGTCTGCGTTAAAAAATCATAAGTATAGCGTTGGATCCTTGTTTTTCGCATTGTACTACTGGTTGATTCATACGTATAAGATATATACACATATGGTGAACCAAGCAGGAACTGCGGATGCAAGGCAAGTCCCATTAGGCCGTCTTGTCCTCCTGTTCTTACCATTGCTGACCCAAGGGTAAGAACAACCCTTTTGACTGAAGTAATTGGATTTACAAAGCTTACTGTCCCGGCGAATCGTTCGGTATACCAAACGTTTCCATCCGGACCATACACGAGATCATGCGGCATTCGCTGATTCGCAATAATCGTCCTCATTGTAAATGTTTCATTCCCGCCGATATTTAATAGGGTCGTCACCTCCAGAGGCAAACTAGCCGGGCTCGAATTTCCCGCTGCATCTCTTGCTATTACTGTCATTGAATATAAAAGACCTGAAGCTAATCCTGTAACATCAAAAAATGTATTTGTAACTAATGGTCCATTTATCTTTATTCCGTCACGGTATACATCATAACCAGTTACTCCAACATTATCAGTTGATGCAGCCCAATTAAGTCTGAAACTTGTCAACGTAATTATGGATGATAATAAATTAGTTGGAGATGCAGGAGGTATTATATCTGGCTCAAGTGTTGTTACATCCAGGGTGCTGCTATTTGACGAAACATTTCCTGCTGCATCCTTTGCCACGACGAAATAATTATAAGTCACTCCGGCCGCCAGGCCTGTAACATCATAGGAAGAGACCGTTATATTTGATGGATTTATTTTCACGCCGTTTTGATACACGTCGTAACCTGTGACACCAACATTATCGGTTGATGCCGCCCATGACAACGTAAATGAAGTCATGGTGATATTTGAAGCGGCAAGATTAGTTGGAGGGGCAGGAGATTGCGTATCGGGAAGTTGGGTCATTAAACTTGTACCGGGCACTACTTCGCCTGGTGCGGATGTTGATTGACCGGGTTTTGCCCATCCCACAGATAAGTTATCATTCCCATTGCTTTCTTTCATCAATGCCTCAACATAATAAACCTGCCCGGCTGTCAGGCTGACAGGAGCAGATTTTTGTGTACTGTATTTATTCCACTCTCTATATTTTGTAGGATTCGTATTAAAGGCAATCCTTATTTTATTGGCAGGGCTAGTGGTTGTGCTTAACCACAATTCTCCGCTTGCATCACTGGCTATCCAGAAAACATAGTTTCCCGTTGCAGGAGGGCATAAATAGCCATTCATCCTCACGCCAATATTATTACCAAAATTAGTGGGCATTTCAAATAAAGTCCTTGTGCCGGTGGACGAAGGATTATCAGGATAATTTGAATTGGATGTCAGATTCGAAACAGCAGCGCCGTTGATCCCATTCCAGCGCTGGTAACTTATGTTGCCAACCCCAGGGCAGCTTTGACCATTTAATGTTAAGAAAATAATGAAGCAAACGATGGAAGAGCTAAGGTGTTTCATAAATAGTGGCTTTGGTTACTTAATAGTTAGTGGGGATAAAGTTATAATCCTTAAGCAACTTATTGACAAAAAAAATGGTGATTAAGATCAACAATGCTTTGGAACAATTTCAAACGATCGGTAGCAATCAACCAATGAGGGGGTAACGACACTACAATCACGTACCTTTAATTCTGTATTTTTACATCAATACTTCAATATGAATTTGACAAATAAACCGGTGATAGGGATTACATGCGGGGATATCAATGGTATCGGAACCGAGCTGATCATAAAGGTCTTTTCTGATAACCGGCTTCTTGAACAGTGCACGCCAGTCATTTTCTCCTCTAACAAGGTGATAAATTTTTATCGTAAGAGTTTACCTGAGCTGAATTTTAGCTGGCAAAATGTAAAGGAATTGAACCGACTGAATATAAAACAGGTAAACATCTGCAATTGCTGGGACGAAGATGTTATTATTCAACCCGGACAATTAAATGATACCGGCGGGAAGTATGCGGTAAAATCATTACTAGCGGCAAGTGAGGCATTAAAAAAAGGTGAAATACATGGAATGGTGACAGCGCCTATACACAAAAAAAATGTACAAACAGTCGATTTTAATTATACCGGGCATACTCCTTTCCTGAAAAATTATTTTGGCGCCAACGATGTAGTAATGGTCTTATTTGCGGGCGATTTTCGTGTCGCGCTGGTCACTGAACATATATCCCTTCATGAAGTAGCTGCAAATATTTCGAAGGAAATTATTATTAGAAAATTAAATATTCTGAATGATAGCCTCCGAAAAGATTTTGGGATTGAAAAGCCGAAGATCGCAGTATTGGGATTAAACCCTCATGCGGGTGATGAAGGCCTGATCGGAAAGGAGGAAGAGGCAATCATAAAACCAGCGATTAAAGAAGCAAAGCAAAATAACATGCTTGTAACGGGTCCCTTTAGTGCGGATGGATTCTTTGCAAGGCATTTGCATAACAGATTTGACGCTGTACTTGCCATGTATCATGACCAGGGTCTTGCTCCATTTAAACTGCTGACGGCTGGCGAAGGTGTTAATTATACAGCGGGTCTTCCTGTCGTAAGAACTTCGCCGGATCATGGAACAGCTTTTGATATTGCGGGCAGGGGAAAAGCAGATGAGTCATCATTTCGCACTGCTGTTTTTGAATGTATTGACATCATTAATAAAAGAAAGGAGTTTGAAGAATATCGCAAAAACCCATTGAAAAAAATTACCTCTGTTATTCTTGCCAACCAGGAAGATGAAAGAATCGAAGAAAATTAGTCTTCCGAAAGATTTAATCCCGTTTTAATGAGTGATTTTTCATAGAAAAAATAAAATTTTTTTATACCGGGCTCATTACTGTATAGTATTTTTCACATATACATTTACAAACTCCAAATTGTTTACACACAGACTGAAATAAGTTCCTGCTTCTTCAATTAATAAAACCTGGAGATCCTGTATTCGTGTTTTTACTTTCCAATTTTTAAATCATCACCGGACAAATACACAATCAAACGCATATTCTCTTCGAAAATTTTCTTAGAAAAGTTATGAGATTAGAAAAGTGGAATATACTTTTACAATCGCAACAATAATCCGATACCCGGGCGAGTCCTACCAAGTAACTTTCTCGGTGTACTATTTCAAAAAGAACTTCTGGCAAGAATCCAACTGAAAAGCCTTCCGATTGCTGATCTTTTCTTTCAGCTATCCGGCAAAAAAGTGTAATCAAAGGTTGTTAAACCTTTACTATAATTATTCATTCACCCTAAAAAGAAAACAATGAAACATTTCTTCCAATTGACTGTAGCCTTAGCCATTCTTACGGGCACTACATTTGTTCTTTCCGCCTTTATGACATCCAAAAAAACTGCCAATGCTGAAAGTTATTCGATCCAGATGATCAGTAAAACAACTGACGAAGCCAGTAATGAGCAGTGGACATGGATATTATCAAATCCCAATCCCGGGAGTGGTGATGATGGAACCCTCCAGGATGTAAGTCATCTGAGTATTCCACTTACTGCTGAAGCCGAGTCAGCGCTGGTGTCTGCCGAATACAGCTATGATGGCATTACGTGGACTTCAATTGCACTTTCCATGGATCGTGACCCAACTATCAAGCAGTGCACTTCAGCCGATGTACTTAAGTTTGATGTGGGTACCACAGGTTCCGAGCCCCTTTATTTCAGAATTACATTTAACGATGAATTCGAAACAAGTGGTTGGGCCAAGTGTTATATCAAAACGGGTGGTGGCAGAAACGGTTGCAACTGGTATTATTTTACCGGTGTTGCAAATCGCAAGCTGGATTGATCATCTAAAAAAATACATAAAAGGTTGCTTGTAATGAGCAGCCTTTTGTATCCTGTTAATTGAATTTGCTATCGCTGATTCGGTCTATGACTACTACCGTAAAACGTAGGTTGCATCAATTTGTCTAACTCAACCCTATGAAAGCCGTTTCATCCCATGAAATTAACTTTACTCAAATCCGTATACTCTTTATCGAAGAATTTTTCAAAACTTTCTTTTCTCGTATTTACTGTTTTGAATTTAAGTGTATCAAAAAATTCTTCCGCACAATGTGGAGCCGGCTACACTTCGGCAACAGTTAATTGGGACAACCTGGATTATTTGCATGCTAATGGCTATTATGGTGTTGTTAACCCGGTCACAGGACAAGCCTTTGTAACTTCTTCGATGTGGCAAACGCAGAAGTTTGCGATCGGTACGAATTTTCTAACAACCTCAACCACGATTCCAGCGTATCCGGCAGCCGCTCTTTCCGGTGACAGGACCACCCATACAGGTGATGCTGGTTCACATACGGGAGCTGACATACATTTTGATCCTACAACCGCGGGACAAACCATTACACTCACCTTTGATACTGAAGTTCAGAATTTATCATTCACATTAAATGATATAGATCGTGGCGCTATTTTCACGATCAATGCCACCAATGCAAGTGGTACATTACAAACAATTAATTATTCCCTATATGCTTCAACAATCCTGACCGCAGGAGGTTCATCTAACTGGAGAACTTTCTCGGCTTCAAACAACAACCCGGGGTATACAGCAAATACGGGAGCAGTTACTATTTCAATCGATGGCCCTCTGAAGACGATTGTTATCAAAGACTCTATACTGGGAAGCAATGATGAATTCTTCCTGTCCGATATTACGGCTTGTGTGGCCAACCCGGGCTTTCCCACTAACTATCATTATGCCTACACACAACCATTTACGGGACAACCATCCTATTTTCTCGCTAATCCGCAAAACCTGCATGTCTATATGGTCAATGCAAGCACAGCACAGGCGCATTATTTGTTCTCCGATCCGGGAACAACTGGGAATAAAATGAACTCATTGGCATATGATCCGGTTAACCATTGGTTGTATTATGTGATGGACAATGCACCACTTCCGAACGGCCCGCTGGGAAATTTCATATTAAAAAAATATGACTTTGAGACTGAAACCATAACCACTGTATTAGCCGATATAAAAACTCTCGGAATTCCTTGCTTTGAACAGGGAGTGGAATTTGCCGGTGCGGCTTTTTATAATGGATCACTTTACCTTGGTATAGAGGGAAGCGACGGCGTTTTTTACGGGACAAATGCCGAATCCGTGATCTGGCGGATTGACTTTGACGGATCGGGCACTCCTATTCGCGCCGTTCAGGCCTTTGCTACCCCTGGTGATGATGGGGCCGGAACGGTAATGCATGATTGGGGAGATTTTATCGTAAGAGATGGAACTATCATTACACATGCAACAAGTGGCAGCCTTTCAAGTAATCATTATATTCATGTTGCCATGCAAAACAACACCGTGACTACTTACACCGGTAACGCAGAAATAGCAGGACAGCTGGGCGCAACCTATGATGGCAATTTATACAGGGTAAAAAATAATATTGCACTTTATAATAATGACGGTACGATCGGAACTTCCACCGCTATTACTGTGTCTTCCTGTTCACCCGCCTGGGTGAATGACGCGGGCGACGCATCTGACCCATTCAAACCAAAATGTGATTTTGGTGATGCACCATCTTCATACGATCCGGTTGCTCTTTCTCCCGCGGCTAACCAAAAGGCCTGCAACAATTCAACTTTAAGAATAGGTTCAGCATGGGGTGATGAATGGAACAAATCCACCTCGGCTGACGCGTCAGGAGATGATGAAGAGGATGGCATCGGGACTGTAACCATGATGGTTTCAGATGGAAATGCCTATAATCATGTGCAGGATGTAATAGTACTGAATAATACCGGAGTCACTGCTTATTTGGCTGGTTGGCTCGACTATGATGCGGATGGCCTGTTTGAAGCCTCCGAAGGAGTCGTTCTTACTGTACCCAGTAGCGCCTCACCACAGACAATATCATTGGCGTGGAATGGAATTACTATTGCTGCCGGTACACCTAATTCATTTCTTCGTGTACGACTGTATTCGGGTGCACTTACATCCGGTGACGCCACCGGTTGGTTGGCGGATGGCGAAACGGAAGACTACCCTGTGATCTCACAGGCGATGCCGCTTACAATCCGCTTGCTTGATTTTAGGGCAACCTATACGTCATCAGGAAATGTGATGCTGAACTGGAGAGCTTCGGCCGAACCAGGAGATCGTGGGTTTGAGATTGAACGAAGTGCGGATCTTGTTTCCTGGGAAAAGATCGGATCTGTAAATGTGAACATATCAGTTAAGACCGCAGATTATAGCCTGGTTGATGAACAACCCGCTCCCGGAAGATCTTATTACAGGTTGCGTATGATAGAAAGCTCCGGGTCGTCTAAATACAGCGGTATACGAATTATCCAGATGGACAACCTGATTAACCATGTCAGGGTACATCCTAACCCTGCCCAACATGATGTAGTAGTCTCTTTCAATTCAACATCAAATCAAATGGCAACGTTACGGATAAGATCGCTTTCGGGTAATGTCTTAATGAGTAAGCCTATTGTGTTAGTCACCGGGGCTAACAGAACACAGATTTCAATAAATAACTTTACCAATGGTTTATATGTGGTCGAATTGATCACAAACCAGGAAGTATATACCAATAAGCTCACCGTATCACACTAAGAGCGTTTACCCCCATATTAATGAAAAGGGCCGATCGTTGGATTGGCCCATTTCTTTTAATCCCGGCTTCCAGGAATCATAATTTGACGCTACGCTATTTGATTATTTTTGCGGCCCATCTTTCCCGGCATCCTTATTTTTTGCTAAATGATTTAAATTATACCCGATCGTCATCAGGAAAAATCGTGGAACAACATTTGCCCGTACATCTTCAAAGTAATTCTCACCGATCACCCTGTTGATGCCATTATTTTGTTTCAGGATATCATATACAGTAAATTTTACTTCAAGAATATTTGTTTGTAAAAACTTCTTGGCTACCGACATGTTCCAAAGCAAAACATCCTGGTTAAACCCGGCTGTGCGACCGGAACTGATATAATAATCAAAATCTGTCAGAAAATATAACCGGTTCTTAAAGCGGTAAGTAAAATCCAGGGAATAAGCATGATTAAAATAATTTGTATTATTGTTTCCCTCAAAATTATAAGCAACAGCATTGTAAACGAAAGCTGTGCTGAAGGAGATATCGAACTTGTCTTTCCCATAATTCAACCCCGCAGATTGGTTTACCTGGAGCAGTGTTGTGAAATTCTTCTTTTTAAAAACAAGGTTTGCATCACGGCTCAGGTAGATCATATTCGTAAGATTCAGGTGCATCCCTTTGAATCTTTTTATGGGGAGATTCAGCGAGGCCATGCCTGAACCGCTGAATGAGCCGTTCATGTTTTCCGGTTTGTAAATGATCGTTACAGCATTTAATGAGTCGATACTGTTCACGATCTTATTGGCGGTGTAGTTAGCATTAAGGCTAATTGAAAGAAAACGCTGGGATGCAACTGCAAATGTATTGTAGTGAATGTTGAAATTATTTGCAAATTCCTGTTTTAACGAAGGGTTACCGGTTTTGATCATTAATGGATTGCTGACATCAGGCACATTTTGTAACTGGGCTACACCTGGTGCATTGGTCCTTCCGCGGTATATAAACCTGAGATTTTTCGACCGCGAAAATGCATAGGCAATGTTTGCCGTTGGAAAGAGATTTGTAAACCGCTGGCGAATCGTTGTGTCTTTGCCACTTGCGGCCATTATACTTCTATTGGCCAGTTTGCTCACCTGCATCCCCATTCCCAGCTGGTAACTTATTTTTTTTACCTGGTGACGGAAATTTATCCCGGCCCTGTTTGATGAATTATCGTAGTCAAAGTAATTTGTTTGCTGCGCGTTTAAAAGATCATACTTTCCCGAACCTGTATTGAAGTCATAAGATTTTTTGTCAGAGACATTCGAGCTTCCTGAATAAGCATAGTTAATCTCAAATAATTTGTTATTACCGATCGGTTCAGTATATGATGCGCTGATCGTATTATTGGCATTTTCACTTTCCTGGAAAGCCTGCTGGTTAAGATCTATTTCTGAGACTATATTGCCATTCCGGTCATAAGTAGTGATTGGTGACCTGTTATTATTGTTTGATTCGTTATTTCCTTTGCCATTCCTCCATCCGAATGTAAAAGTTCTGCCGATTCGCTTGAACTTCTTCCTGTAAACTAATTCACCAGAGTAGTTTATACCTTTGCGGGAGTCTTTCCTTGCTGTATTGGACTTAACAGCCAGGTATTGTTCCCTGCCTGTTGAATAAGTAAGACTCGTATCAATTGTGGAGCCTTCAAATTGTTGTTTATTGATATTGACAGTATATAGCAAGGAGTTCATGGTGTCGATCATGTATTCTCCCCTAAGGTTCACACGATGAGACCGGGAACCATTTAAAATATTACTGAAACTATTCACTTCGGACGAAGAATCCCCCGGGAATGTATTTCTTCTGAATTTATTCTGTTCAAGAATGCCCGAATTATCAGAATAAAAATAGCTGCCCCTGAAGTCCAACTTTGGACCCCAGGTATCATTAAAATTCAATCCCACTGAAACCGGTCTGCTGATCCCACCCTGCGAACTGCCTGAAGCGTTGATCATCCCTGCATGGCCTGATCCACCGCCGGAAAATTGGGAACCCCCACCCTGCCCACCAGAAAAATCACTGAATGAGTAATTCAATTTTTTTGTATTATTGGCCGACCCGACAAGTGATATTCGCTGATCGTCCCTGAAATGATTCAATGAAAAATTTCCTTCGTATCGCGAATTGCTGCCTGCTCCGACGATCACTCTTCCAAAATCACCTTTTCGTTTATCTTTCTTTAGTTTGATATTGATAGATTTGCTCCTGCTTCCATCATCAATTTTGGTAAACCTGGCCTGCTCGCTCATATCGTCGAAAACCTGGATCTGGTCAACCATGTCAGCGGTCAAATTCCTGGTGGCAATTTTTGGATCGTTACCAAAAAATTCTTTCCCATCTACATAGACTTTCTGAATCTGCTCACCCATTGCTTTTACCGTTCCGTCTTTCTGTACCTGGATACCTGGAATTTTTTTTAAGACTTCTTCAAGTGTGGCATTCGGTTTTGAATTGAAGGCATTTGCTTTGAACGAGATCGTATCGCCATTCATTCTTACAGGACTTTCAGCAACAATGACGCGGGACAGCATTTTATACTCAGGCCACAGCATGATCAACCCAAAATCCGAAATACGATTATTTGCAGAAATTGAAAATGAACCTGTATAAAGTTCGTATCCGGTAAACGAGATAAATATGACGTAATCCGTGTAAGAAAGGTTTTTTATTTCAAATGAACCCCTGGAATCGGAAAGACCGTAGGTTACCAGTGAAGTATCTTTCTTTAATAAGACCGAGATCGTTGCATTAGTTAACACCTGCCCGGTAGTGTCGACCAATGTCCCTTTTATTGTACCGGACTGGGCGCAAAGACAAACAGATAATAACACCGAGAAAACAGCCAGGACCGCGTTTTTCATTCATTGGATTTATTGCTATAAAGATAATTCCTGTTCTCGTCTTTGAAAAACACGCCAGCAACAGGAAATCAGCCAAATAAAAAACGGTAAAATGGGCGTTTTATTTGAGACTACTTATTATTAACCAATCACTCCTGCACATCGCAGGTCAATTCGAAAACACACGATAAAGGAGCTGAACTTCTACTAAGAAAAATCACTGGAAAATTGCATCATCAACACCTTTGTTGATCGCATATTCAGAATAGGTGATCTCGACCTTACCCTTCTTATTTTTCAGGTCATCGCCTGTTTTCTTTTCAGCACCGTCGTCATAATCAAATGTTACCCCCTTTGGCAGCTTGTAATCCTTGGTATTAAATGAAAAAACAACCTTATCAGGAAGTCCATACGAAGCGTATTTGTTATACGTCATTTCCAATTCATATGTCCCGTTATCTCTCGTGGTATTTTTTGCCTTCTTAACAAGTTCAGCTTTCTCGTCGATATACAGGGTAGACAGCACGATGTCCGAGTTTTCATCTGAAGGTAATAGTTTAAGAATTCTTAATCCTGAAGAAGCCTCCTTTCCTGCATCAACAATCTCAACGTTGCCTGCGGCAGTAAGAAATTTTGCAAGATTAATATTCACAGACCCCTTAGGTATAAATGAAATGCCATTTTCATTTACGATCTTCATCTTATCGGGCTTTTTATAGAATACTTTTACTGAAGCGATGGGGGCCTTGATGAAAACTACGTTAGTTTTTAATTTGCCCTTTGCCGTATAATCATTTACCTTTTCAAGCTTTACTTTTATTTTGTTTAACAGCTCCTCCGGTGTTTGCGCTGCCAGGCAACCGACCAATCCAAAAGCAATCACAGTTAAAAGAATATTTTTCATCAGCTTAAAATATTTTTTCTATTAAAGTGCCGGAAAGCAACTGCTAAGAACCCGGCAGTATAAACGATGAGTATTCCTGCGCTTTTTAAAACAGCCGGCAGATTTTCAATGGATCCTTTCACCGTTACCCCGTCAACAGCTTTTACATAAAAGAAACCTTTCCAACCCAGCATGTGCGTGGTAAAAAGATATGGCTTGATGGTTTCATCATAAAACGGTATTTGCAGTTGTGTCAGTATAGTAAAAACAATGATCACACAAACGGTGGTAACGATCGGCCCGATTGAGTTATCTGCAAACACCGAAAGCATGAACGCTAAAGCAGCGACACAAATAAGACCGATAGCAGCAAAACCAAAGGCCATTGCATACCGCCACAACACATCGTCAGCTTCCATGACGTTAAATTCAAGTTCCCTGGCTACACCAAGCCAATCCACACCAAAAAGGATCATGCTCCCAAACAGGGCGAGAATGGCCACCCATGTTAACAATATCAACGTATAAAAAACGGAAGCAATAAATTTAATAATAAGCAATTTGATCCGGCTGACTGGTTTGGAGACCAGGAGACGGAGTGTTCCCATATTTGCCTCGCCGGCAATGGCATCTCCCGAAACAAGCGCCACAAGGATAGGTACATGAATGAGCAATAGATTAAGTATAATAAAGCAAACGAGGTATCCATTCAATATAACTGCAGATGGTATCTCTTCGAAACTATCATTCATCCCGCTTAGCATCAACCCCACATACTCTTCGCCACCGAATTTCAGGGCAATTTGAATAAGAAGGATGATCAATGCAATTACCGCAAATGCAATATAAGTTCTGGGTCTTTTAAAGATCTTAAATATCTCTATCTTAAGCAGTGACATCATATTAATGGGCAGTAAGTGATAAAAAATAATCCTCTAATGAGTTCTTTCGGCGTATCCCGTAGATGTCTTCCTTCATTTCCGCCAATTCCTGGATAAATTGCGGTACTTCCTCTTTCCTCATTTGCATAGTCAGCCTGTGGCCATTGACTGAAATGATCTTAGCTCCCCAGGTTGTTTGCCCTAGCTTCCTTTCGAGTGCTCCTGCTGCCCCGGTTTCTACCTCTATTTTTGTATGTTCAGGATTTAACAACTGCTGCATGTTCCCTTCAGCGATCTTTCTTCCTTTATGAATGATCAGCAGCGAATCGGCCACCTGCTCCATTTCACTAAGCAGGTGGGAGGAAATAAAAACCGTTTTTCCAAGATCTTTACTAAGATGATTGATCAACTGTCGGATGTCTGCGATCCCCTGGGGATCCAGGCCATTCATTGGTTCATCTAATATTATAAGATCAGGATCATGCACAAGTGCGACCGCAATACCCAATCGCTGTTTCATCCCCTGGGAATAGGTTTTTATTTTGCTATCAGCTCTTTCTCCAAGTCCAACTTTTTCCAACTTCTCCAATAATTGCTTACGATCCAGCTTTAAACCACTCATCGCTGCAAAAAATCGCAAATTTTCAATGGCCGTAAGATATTTATACAAATCAGGTTTTTCTATAATAGCTCCAATTCTTTGCAATATTTCCCTTCGGTGTAACAAAAGATCAAGGCCAAAGATTCTTATTTCCCCATGTGTAGGTTTAATCAAACTTAATAACATTCGTATAGTGGTAGATTTTCCTGCACCGTTTGGACCAAGAAAACCATAAACTTCCTTTTCATTTACAGTAAAACTCAGATCGTCAACTGCGGTTATTTCCTTAAATGATTTCGTTAATCCACGAACCTCAATAATTGAAGACATATAGTATTCCTACGAAATTCAAAATTAGTTTTAAAAAATGTTTATTGAAAATGAATATTTTGAAAATATACCTGAAAAATTTTCTATCGAAAAGCTTGCATGAACTAAATGTGCATATTACGTTTGTGTCATCGTAGTTTTAATCACAGTATCCAATGAAAATTACGATAAGCGATCCGTACTGATACCTGCTCTAAAAAAAAATTCCCGGTAACATTACGGTAGCTGCTGAGATCGAAAACAAGATCCGTTCAATTCAACCCTAAGAAAATGAAAAAGATTTTTACTCTTTCTGTACTTATCCTCTCTGCTGCCATCATACATGCACAGGTAGTATTTAACGAAGTCTATACAGATCCAGGCGCCAACAGAAGTGAATTCTTTGAATTCTACAACACAAGTACGAGTCCTACTCCTGAGAGTATGGATGACTACACTGTTGTTACGTATTTCGAGGACAATGGTAAAACTGGTTTTTATGTGTTGGATCTTCCGACACAAACGGTAGCATCCAAAGGTTTCTATGTAGGGGCCTCAGAGAGTCCTTTTTCAGTCCAGGGTTCAAATAACGTAACTCCCAATTTTAGCTGGGATGCAATTCCGGCCGGTGGTTATCTTAAAAGGTGGGAAAGGAATGGAGGTATTTATAGTGAAGTTTCTTTACCAGCCAACCTTAATAATATATTTATTCCACGCCAGGGTAACAATGCCCAGCACAACATATTTGTTTTTAAAAATGGTGTTTTGGTAAATGGTGTTTTCGGTGGTATGTCGCAAGCCAAAATACCGACCTATATCAAATCATTGCCTCCTTTTTGGGTGGATATGAGTGGAACATCAACAGATTTCTATATCGATTTTAGTGTTTATAGCGATAACCAATTTGAATATATTGGCTCAGCGACAGGAAACGACAATGGTTATTTTCGTCTTGCTGATGGAATTTGCGGTGTATGGAACAAAAGTAGCTCTGCGCCACAACACACACCTGGTGTTTCAAACGGCTCAGCAGTACCCGGTAGCGGTAGCGTTTCTGTTAGTTACGCAATCAGCGAATTAGGTGGCGACTATACGAAAGCATTATTGACTTATAATATTACCTCTTCAACTTTGTCTGCCTTTCCTGTCACCATCCAGGTTTATACCGACCTTGGGACTGTTGGCCAGCTCGATGCCAATGATGTATTGGTTGATTCAAGAATAATATATGCCACCAATGAGGGTGATCAGTATGTGATCCTTCCATCAAGAACTGACCCGGTAATGCTCGTTGTAAAAAGCCCTTCGGGTTGTTTTGACCAGGTAATCGCGATACCTAACGGATTATCACCGCTGCCCGTGCACCTTTTAAAGTTCCAGGGTAATATGAATAAGAATAATAAGGTAACACTTAACTGGACAGTAGCCGATAATGAAACAGTACACAGCTTCGAGATCGAAAGAAGCACCAATGGTCGTGATTTTTCAACGGTAGGTGTGGTATTTGCTTCTGAAAAAATGGGCACCGAGAACTACATGTTCTATGAAACTGTAACAGCAAGTGACAGGGTTATGTATCGTTTAAGAATGATCGACAAAGGACAGGATATTGATTACTCAAGAATTCTTGTGTTCCAAACAAAAACATTGATCACAAACGATATCAGGATCTACGGTAACCCGGTAAAAGATAAGCTTACATTCAGCTTCTATTCAAACGCCACGCAGGAAGTAAACATCAGAGTATACGACCTGGCTGGTAAAACAATGATGAGCCAGAAAGTAAACAGTGCGGAAGGAAGTAACCTGTTAAGCCTGCCATTAAATGCAACTTTCACGCCTGGTTTGTATGTAGTGGAAGTGGCAAATGCCGATGGCCGCCAGATCGCGAAATTTGTAAAACAATAAAGATACAAGCTCGTATATCTTTCATCTTAGGTTGAAAACCCATCCTTGAAAATTCGAATCCAATTATGAAAAGCCGAAAACTGTGTTTCGGCTTTTTTTTCAAAATCAAAAACAAATCTTTAGACAAGCCATCTTCCTTTCACTTGAGGGAGCAAAGGAAGAAATAAAAAGTGATCCTCGTCGATAAAACATGTCTCCGGTACTAATTCAAAGAATCTGTCGACTGGTTAAAACCTTGAAAAATTTTCATACACTTAGAGTATCAACGG
The DNA here is from genome assembly GCA_025929635.1 of Chitinophagaceae bacterium. GTDB lineage: Bacteria > Bacteroidota > Bacteroidia > Chitinophagales > Chitinophagaceae > VBAS01. The sequence continues at coordinate 21,154 of JAICPX010000002.1, read as the reverse complement.
AGACGGGCCCTTTTTCTAAAGGGCCTTTTTTTATTCATCATCACCGTTATGAAAAAACCCGCTATCGTAAAAGTCATATCAAATTAGCTTGCATGTATGTTAAGTGCATAGTAGATTTGTGTCGGACAAAAGCCACAATATCCCCCGTAAAGCCGCTGCTGAATAATCCGTACTGATACTATCCTGAACACTATCCCTCTATCATTACGAATTTTCCGCTTCCAAAAAATTAAAGGACATATTTTAATTCAACCCTGTTAAAATGAAAAAATACTATACCCTTTGCCTGCTTATCCTTTTAATAGCTGCTCAAAAAATAAACGGACAACTGGATATGGCGTTTATTTCCAATTTTAGCGGTAGTTGCGAAAATTCTATTAATCGACTGACCTGGACAATTAGCAATAACAAGGGCGCAAACAGGTTCGAAGTTGAAAGATGCATTAACGGAAAAGATTTTGAGTCGATCGGGGTTTTGAATGCCACTGACAAATTTGCTACAGAAAGCTATGCTTATTCCGATTCTATCAATATCCCGGATAAAATAATGTATCGTTTAAGAATTGTCAGTAAAAACCACCATTCATTTTATTCAAGAATCGTCATCCTCCAGCACAAAATCGCCCCAGATTATAAAATCACCATTATGACTAATCCTGCCAGTGACAGGCTTTCTTTCAACTACACTTCAAAAAAAGCGGACCAGGCCGAATTGAAGATCTATGACCTGAGCGGCAGCGCCGTACTCCGTCAAAGAATAAATAGTGTCAAAGGGAATAACTTCATAACAATTCCATTGAACTCCGGCTTTATGCCCGGATTTTATGTAATAGAGATAAATAACGCAATACTACGACTCACCTCGGTATTCATAAAACAATAAACTCCATGGTAAAAACTATCCTTTTTATGATCCCGGAGATGAGCTATAATACCGGCAGGCAGATTGCTTTAGTAAATGTGCGACATCGTAAAGTTTCATTCAAACAAGCTTGTATTTGACCGAATGCCATAGTAGATTTGTGTGGAAAAAAAACCAAGTATCCGGGTAAAACTGCTTCTGAATAATCCGTACTGATATCGCTTCTCAACTTGTAACTCTGTTATCACCGGTATTCAGCAGCAGAAAAAATCAAGAACGTTTTAATTCAACCCTAAGAAAATGAAGAAAATTCTACTTATCAGCGTACTCGTATCTATTTCACTTCTTTCGAGATCGCAGGCCGTGCTGAATGAAGTTTACCCGCAACCCGGTAATGGCTATCATGAATTCTTTGAACTCTATAATGAGAGCAATAGCGTAGAAAACCTGGACAATTATACGATTGTAACGTATTACGAGGAAGGTGTCAATTCTGGTTTTTATATTCTCGATCTTCCCAACGCAAACATGGCCGCCCATGGGTACTATGCTGGAGCTTCACAAGATCCCTTTGATATACAATTACAGTTAAATCAAAATGCCGATTTTAGCTGGAACTCAATTCCTGCCGGCGGCGCGATTTCAAAATGGCAACGGAATGGTGCTTCTTATACTCAGGTTGCAGTTCCGGCAAACCTTAATGACTTCATGGTAAGAATAGTTGGTGGCAGCGACGGAGTATACCATGTTTTTGTGTATAAAAATGGGATACTGGTGAATGGAGTTGTTGGTGGGATCAATACAACTACACTGCCTGGGACCATAAAGTCAATGCCTAACCTGCCTGTTGATATGAGTGGCAGCGCTCCTGATTTTACAATCAATTTTAATACAATTCCCGACAACGACATAGAATTTATTCCAAACTCTTTAGGTACAAATAATGGCTATTACCGGAGCTTTGATGGGCTGTGTGGTGAATGGTTAAAAAGTGACCAGCCGGGACAACATACTCCCGGTTCAACAAATGGTTCTTTTTCGTCTGCTCCCGGAAATCAATTATCAATATCGGCTATCATTTCTCAATATGCGATGGAGCCTACTAAAGCGCTGCTCACTTACAATATCCTGTCGGCACCGGCCGCTGCCCTGCCCGTTGTTGTAAACGTTTATTCTGATGCCGGCATCGCATTACAATTTGATATAAATGATGTGCTGATTGATTCAAGGACATTTACCAGCACACCTACGGGTTCGCAATATATTGTATTGCCATCGTGGGATGTGGCCGTAATAATCGATATAAAGTCTGCTTCTGACTGTTATGATACCACGCTTGCCATTGGTAACTATTGGTCCGTTTTACCTGTTAACCTGATAAGCCTCCAGGGTAATATTGATGCCAACAATAGAACAAGGCTTCAATGGAAAGTTGGCAATAACGAAATGATCAACCAGTTTGAGATAGAAAGAAGCTACGATGGTAAAGAATTTAAAACCGTTGCCCTGGTATTCACAAGTGAGAGTAAGGGAGTTGAAGATTATATGTTTTATGAGACTATCCCGGCCTATGAAAAAGTGATGTACCGTCTCAGGATCACCAGCAAAACAAATGAAATAAGCTATTCAAGGATACTCACTTTTCAAAATAAGCCCACTACCGGCAATAATCTTAAGATCATTGGCAATCCCGTAAGTGATCAGTTAACCTTTAATTATGCAGCCGGAGCAGATAAAACGATCGATGTAAGAATATACGATATGACAGGGAAAGTGATCATTCATAACAGGATAAACAGCTTTAAAGGAGATAATATGATCAGTTTTCCATTGGCTGCAAACATGCAAACAAGCATGTACACCATTGAAGTAACCAATGGCGCAGATATCCAGACAAAAAAATTCATTAAGCAATAGGCGGTTTTGATAAAAATGCTACCATTTACTAACGAACAGGTTCTCCCGATACTCAGCTTTAAGATTAAATGAATAGTTTAACCCTATAACTTTTCATACACTTAGAGTATCAACGGAGACGGGCCCTTTGTCTAAAGGGCCTTTTTATTTTGGCTGGGTCAGATAAACCTGCAGGTTCTTTACATATTCTTCGAAAGCGCCAATACCCGTTGCAGTGATCTTACAAATTGTTTGCGGGTAATTGTCTTTGAATTGTTTTATCACATCGATATACCCTGCTTCTTTCAGTTTTTGGATCTGAACACTCAGGTTACCGGCAGTGGCATTGGTTTTTTCCTTTAAAAAAGTAAATTCTGCATCTTTTACACTGATAAGAACTGACATCACCGCAAGGCGCAATTGAGAATGTAATATGGGATCAAGATCTTTAAACATTCAATAATGCCTGCTCCTTTTTATATTTACGATATTCAACTTCCATTAATATCCCCGGGATGAACCAGGCAGTTATTGCTGACAAGGCCGTTAACAAAAGATCTATTTTGATCGTCGTGTATACTGTAACTACGCAGCATACCCAGCAAAAAATTCCGCCCCAAAGCATTGGCTTGAACTTACATGCTGCGCCGGTGATAAACGTCGGCAAACCATAAAGCATCAGGAAAAGTGGTGAAACGAATTCACTGAAGCGCATCGGCGCTTCTTTACCTGTGATACTCCTGTATTCATTTGACCAGGACCCCCATTCGCCAAAAATATTATTGCTAATATGAATAAGGAGAAAAATCGTAATGCCAAAGCCCAGCCAGATATAGTCAAGATAAGCATCATCATAAGACTTTACTTTTCTTTCTCTCTTTTCTTTAATTGAAATGAATATTTGCGGTATAATGGCAACAAGTGTCAGCAGGTAAATGTCAAACGGAAGCCTGTAATCAAATTGCACTTCTGACAGCCGGACCAGGGAACATACCGCAATGACCGCTCCCCACATAATGGCACCAATCCCTGTGTCATGATAGGATTCTTTTGCCTTATTGATCATTATTGTGATCAGTCTCAGGCTTTCCTGTTCAGATAACGTTTTTTCCTGCTCCATAAATTATTTGTTTTTGGTTTTTTCCCTGGCGCTCAGGATATACCCCGGGATGATGTATGCAATTAAAATAGCTAAAGCCATCAGCAGTAGTTGCCATTCAAACCCAATAAAAACAGAAATTATCATGATCGGTAAGCATAAAAGCCCCAACCATTTTAAAATGGGAAATTGCATGATCGATCCCATAAAAAAACATGCTGCCGTATAAATAAGTATATAGAAGGGGAAGGAATATTGCCAGAGATTGTAACTACCAAAAATAAATGGAAGGCCACAATATATGATTGCCGTGCTGATACCGAAATACCGCATGGTTTCCCCGATATAGGTTTTTACTTTTTCTTTTTTTGACTCATTTATACCTTTAATGATACTCATCACTACACCCACCCACATCAGATTCCAGACAAGATAGGGGTGGCTGAACTCCGTAAATTTTATCAGCACAAAATTCAAGACCGCGGCTATGAATACCAGCCAGCCCCAAAGCAGGAAATAAAAGGAATTATTGGCTACCTCCTCTTTCACTTTTTGGATCATTGATTGAATGACCTGCAGGCTTTGTTCTGCTGAAAATTTCTGGTTGTCTTCCATATTATTCATTTAGAAAATGAAAACCGAATGCCCCGCATGTTGCAGGGCATTTCTTTAAAACAGATCTTATTTATATTGAGACAAGAAATAAGTAACCGTTCCTCTTCCCCAATTAGGATGAATATTGGTCGCGGGCTTAAAGGTTTCAAAAAGTTGTTTGGATTTTTCGAACAATACTTTTGCTTCATCTTTATTGCCACCAAATTGTTCGGGAGTATAATATTTATCCTGCGCCTCGAGCAAATAAACTCTCGGGTTATTTGCATCTAATTTTTTTGCTGTTTCCAATGCCTGCGCTGCTTCAGGACCATACGTCATATACCTGTTCATAGGATCCCCGATCATTCTTAATGTGGCAATCATTTTCTTAACAACAAAAACTTCAGAGTTGTCTTTCATTAACTCTTCAGCTTTGCTTAATTGCTTTTCTGCCTTGTCAGCATAAGGATCTGTTTTATCGGCTTTTGATGCCATCATATCTCCGCCGCTTGCAACCATCAATCCTGCGCTTGCATTACAAAATGCAGCATAATAATAAGCAAGCCATTGGTTTTTCTCAGCGTCGGCGATCCTTTCAAATGAATTGGCCAGGTCAGTCAGGCCTTGCACGGTCATCGTTGTATCAATAGCTGCCATTTTAGGTTCCATTGCTTTCACAAATTTTTCCGGCATTTGTCCAAATGAAAAACCAGCGATAAGTATTGCTGATAAAATAAAAATTGTCTTTTTCATTGTGTATATTTTGAGTTTTTAATGATTTTAAAATAAGCGATCAATGGCATCCTGCGACCTGTCAATACCAAAGCTGAAGAATGCACCGATATAAACGAAGACCCTTGAAGGTGGCACAATCTGTTCTTTTCTTAACCCGTTATAGGAATATTGATAGCCGTAAACCTGCTTTATGTTTAATGCATTGCTGATAGAAAGAACGTAGACCGCAAAGTTTTTTGAATTCTGCTTGCCAATAGAAGGCAGGTAATTAAATGCAACACTAACATTGTGATAATCCTGTACCATACCCCTGTCGGCAAAATAGTACTTAGTTCCATCAAACCTGATGTCATAATAGGGACGGCCACTTGCATAATTATACGCGCCGTTAAATTGCATTTTCCAGGTCTGGACAAACTTCTTTACCACAAATGATGCCGTATGCTTTGCTGCAAAATTTGGGGTGATCGCACCGGGAAAATTCAGAAAATCTCTTTTCGTGTCAAGAAATGAATACGATATCCAGTAATCCACATTCTTGATCGTCTTTTTATCCCTCCAGAAAAATTCAAAGCCTTTGGCGTCTCCAAAACCGTTGTTATTGACGGCTACACCCTCTCTTCCACCGGCAAATCCGGTTTTAATAAGACCATCATACTTTTTGTAGAAGATCTCGGCGCGAAAAGTTCTTACACTTGAAACCGTCATGTATTGGGCAATGTAATGTGTTGCTTTCATGAAGTCCAGCTCATTGGGTGATGGCAAATATCTTCTTTCAGGATTTTGATAAAATATCCCGTAAGCCAGCGACGCCTGGGACCGCTTGCTTAATTTATACGCCAACGAAAGTCGCGGTGCAATATTTGTTTTGTCAGGCAGGGATGATTGTTCAAACCGGGTTCCAATTTTTGCCGCAAGTGCATTTGTGATATAAATATCACTTTCTGCAAAAACCGATTTGACATTTTCTCTTAACCTGTCAGGAAACTTCTGACCGTTATAAATTGTAAAAAGAGATTTTTCATCGCTGTAGTTGTATTCACCGCCAAAACGAATGGCAGACAATCCTCTTAACCTTCTTTCAAAAACAAGTTTCGCATTAAAATAGTTGGCATCAAGATCAAGATCAAACTTTTTGAACTCAAGCCCATTTAACAGAACATCATTCTTATTTCCATCCTTCATTCCCGAACGGATATCATCGGCATTATTGGTATAAGAGAATCCCATATTTAACTTCCACATTTTGCCAATGCTTTCTTTCCACGAAAGATTGTGATACATGTTGAAGTTCTTGAGCGCAAAGCGATCGAGGTAGCCAGGTGAATCAATGCTGTTTACTGTAAAATCAAACCGGTTCCTGGCAAAGTATGCATAATACTTGATCATTCCTTTGGCCGAAGTCTTAATGCGAAAGTTGATATCTCCATTTTGAATTTCGGGCATCCGGGCATAATCCTGTTTTTGTTTTATGATAGCAAAAGCAGGGGCAAGATTCATGTAACTATAAGCTCCGCCCCACGAAAACTTTTTATTTTTTGACAATGCCTGGTAGCCGCCATTCACGCCAATAACAGATAATCCAAGACTTGCAGAAGTTCTCTCCGGGAGATCGATCGATTCGAGGACCAATGCAGAAGATAGGGCCTGCCCATACAATGCCGAATAACCACCCGTGCTGAAAACGGTTCCTTTAAAAAGAAACGGCGAGAATCTTCCATAACCGGCAATATTTGGGGCACTTCCCTGGAAGAAATTATTTACCAACGTACCATCAATAAAAATTTTTGTTTCTCCTGCAGTCCCTCCGCGAACAAATAATCCTTCTGTTTCCCCCACTTGTTGGGCACCCGGCAGAGTTTTTAAAGCACCGGTTATATCACCATTGGCGCTTGCTGTTGTTACGATATCGATCGGATCTAATACAGCAGCTGCTCTTTTCCTGTCACTCGCTTCAAAGGTCCCTGCACTAATAACCACTGCCGATAATTCTGTTACTTCTTCTTTCAATACAATATCTATCGTTAATGTTCCTTTGCCGTCGAGCGTTATCTTTTGTTCAAATGGCCGATAACCGACCGATGTTGCAATCAGCAAGTATTCTCCTTTTTCACTTGTCCGGAATGAATAGTTCCCTGATGAATCAGATGTTGCCCCATCATAAGTGTCTTTTAATACAATGCTGACAAGCGGCAATGGGTTTTTCTTATCGGTTACTTTTCCGGTGATTGTTGTTTGCGCCCAAACTAGGCCTGAGATCCCGGTAAACAGGGTCAGAAATAAGGTTTTGGCAAGTGTTCTCATGATCAATTTTTCTCTTTAGGACGACAAATGTAAAGTAGTTTATAGTATAAACCAAATTTATTTTAGACAAAAAAAAAGGCAACCATCCGGCTGCCTCTCATAGAAAGAATATTAATTACCTGACCTTATATTGTGGAATCAACTGATTCGCCATCTCTACCATCTTCTTAATTCCTTCTTCCGGCAAATTACCCTTTTTAAATTCAGCCAACACTTCAGGGTATTTGTTATCCATTTCCATCAGGAAGTGATCTTCGAATTCCCTCACCTTAGCAACCGGCACATCTTTAATCAATCCATTTGTACCAAGGTAGATGATCGCAACTTGCTTCTCGACGGAAAAAGGAGTGTATTGTGGTTGCTTAAGGATCTCAACGTTTCTTGCTCCTTTATCCAATACATTCTTGGTAGCAGCATCAAGATCACCGCCAAATTTTGAAAAAGCTTCCATCTCACGGTACAGCGCCTGGTCAAGTTTCAATGTACCTGCCACTTTCTTCATTGATTTGATCTGTGCATTACCACCCACCCGGCTTACTGAAATACCTACGTTGATCGCAGGGCGAATACCGGCATTGAACAGGTTTGTTTCAAGAAAGATCTGCCCGTCAGTAATTGAAATTACGTTTGTCGGAATATATGCGGATACATCACCCGCTTGTGTTTCGATGATCGGTAAAGCGGTTAATGAACCTCCCCCTTTTACCAGGTGCCTGATCGTATCGGGCACATCGTTCATCTGTCTTGCGACATTGTCATCGGTAATAATTTTTGCAGCTCTTTCCAATAAACGACTATGCAGGTAGAATACATCACCCGGATAAGCTTCGCGACCCGGCGGACGACGAAGCAACAATGACACTTCGCGATAAGCAACAGCTTGTTTTGAGAGATCATCATAAATGATCAATGCAGGACGGCCCGTATCGCGGAAGTATTCACCAATAGCAGCACCGGCAAATGGAGCGTAGAACTGTAGCGGAGCGGGATCACTTGCAGAAGCAGCAACAATGATCGTGTATTGCATGGCGCCGGCATCCTGCAAAGTTTTCATCACACCTGCAATCGTTGAAGCTTTCTGACCGATCGCAACATAAATACAATACACAGGTTTACCTGCGTCAAAAAATTCTTTCTGGTTGATGATAGTATCAATACAGATCGCAGTCTTACCCGTTTGGCGATCACCAATTACCAGCTCACGTTGACCGCGACCAATAGGGATCATCGCATCGATCGCCTTAATACCTGTTTGTAACGGCTCTTTCACCGGCTCACGAAAAATTACACCAGGAGCTTTTCTCTCCAATGGCATTTCATATCGCTCACCAGATATCGGTCCGCGACCATCGATCGGTTCACCCAACGTATTCACAACGCGGCCAACCATTCCTTCACCAACTTTGATTGAAGCGATCTGTCCAGTACGACGAACTTTAGAACCTTCCTGGATTCCCCCGGTCTCACCCATCAATACAACACCTACATTATCTTCTTCAAGGTTCAATGCAATTGCGCGAACACCGTTTTCAAATTCCACGAGTTCACCATAACGAACATTGCCCAATCCGTATACGCGGGCAATACCATCACCCACCTGCAACACGGTTCCGATCTCTTCAAGATCGGCGCTGGCGTTAAAGTTGCTTAACTGCTGGCGCAGTATCGCACTGATTTCTTCCGGTTTAATCTGTACCATAATCTACTTGCGAGGCGAATTGCGAGGTTTATCCGAAGCAAAATCTCCTCAGTTGTTTTAATTTTTATTTTATGAGCCCGACTGCATTGCTACTCTAATCTTCTCTTGCGACGCACAGCCTGCGCCGAGCGTAGCGAAGTGTTCAGCGTCCCCTTCCCTTATTGACATCGCGTCGCAGTTTACACTGAACTTGTCGAAAGGTCGCCCCGAAGGAGCCCCTTTGGGGCACTCTTCTACGTTCAGTAATTCTTATCACCATTTCATCCCAAATCCAATCAATCCAGCAAATCCTGGTTCATCTCACCTTATAAATAAAATCATTGTTCTCAAACTGTCTTGCTATCTCTTTCAGATCGTAAGCAATACTTGCGTCAACAAGCTTGTCCCCAGTTTGAATAACAAAACCACCGATTATATTCTCATTAACCGCAGCCTCCAATTCTATATTCTGCATTTCAGTTGTTGATTTTATATGATCAACAATTGATTTTTTTAAACCCTCACCAAGAGGGGCGGCCGTTGTAAGTTTTACCGTGTAGATCTTTTTAACCTCTTTGTATTGCTGAATAAAAGAGGTTGCAATCTCCGGTAACGCACTTTCTCTTCCTTTATTGATCAATAACTGGATGAAAGAATTTGTCAACTGGCCAATATTATCCCTGGCTACAGCTTTCACGATCTTGCCCTTTGTATCGGACTTAATAACCGGGCTGCGAAGCATACCGATAAAATCACGGTTGCTTTTGCAAACTGATTGCAGCCATTGCATATCGGTAAATGCTTTTTCCAACTCACCTCTTTCAATAGCAAGTCCCAGTAATGATTTGGCGTAACGTGTGGCTAATCTTACGTTGGACATAATTTATAAAGGTTCAAGCCCCAGGGTACAAGAATGGCGTTTTGACCTGAGCCTTGTGTCTTGTTTCTTAATTCAATTTAACTTCATTCACCAATCCCTTGATATGCGCTTCCTGGTCAGCCTTATTGTTCAATTCTCTTCTTAATATCTGTTCTGATATCTCGATCACCATTTTTCCTACCTGGTTTTTTACATCTATCACAGCTGCCATCTTTTGTGCTTCGATAGCGGCCTGCGTTTCGGCTATGATCTTCGATGCTTCTGCCTTGGCTGTTTCTTTTGATTCATTAATGATCTTCTCTTTTGTTTCCCTGGCTTCTTTCAGGATATGCGCCCTTTCTTCGCGGGCCTGTGCAAGTAATGCTTCATGTTCACTTTTCATTTGTGCCATTTCTGCTTTTACTTTTTCAGCCGTTGACAATGCATCGGCAATGGAATGCTCACGGTCTTTTAACCCTTTTATAATTGCAGGCCACGCGTACTTCTTTAAAATAAAAAATACAACAAGGAATGCAACAAGTGTCCAGATCAATAAACCAAATTCAGGTTTTAAAAGAGGATGCATATCAAAAATTTCAAGTTTCTAAATTCCAAATTTCAAATTACCGCACCCGCCGCCCTGTGCTTTGGATGCAGTAATGTGCTCATTTAAGAACCATAGCAAGGAAGCCTACGATGATCGCAAACAATGCTGCCCCTTCCACCAATGCGGCAGTAAGGATCATGTTGCTGCGGATATCGTTCAATGCTTCTGGTTGGCGGGCAATGGCTTCAACAGCCCCTTTACCTATTTGCCCTACACCAAGACCAGCTCCCATAGCTGCAAGACCGGCACCAATGGCACCGCCTGCATTTGCTATGCTTCCAACAGTTTCTAACATAAAGAAATCCATGATTGAACTTTTATTGATTAAAAAATAAAACTCTAATGTGCTGCATGTGCTTCATCATGATGCGGTTCTTCAAATGCCTGGCCGATAAATACTGCCGTTAGCATAGAGAAAATAAACGCCTGGATGAAGGCAACCAATATCTCAATGAAATAAATAAATATGGTAAATGCGATGGAGAAAACAGAGGTTCCCCAACCCGCATATTGATTTAAGCTTGCGAAAATAAATATGAGTGAAATAAGACATATAATAATGATATGCCCGGCCACCATGTTGGCAAAAAGACGTATGATCAATGCCATTGGCCTGATAAAAAAGCTCAGTATTTCGACAGGAACCAGAATGAGTTTGATCCCGATCGGCATCCCGGGAGGATTGAAGATGTGTTGCCAATAATATTTTCTTGAACTGGCTACGATAACGACCAATGAAATAAGACCCAAAACAACTGTGAACGCGATATTGCCGGTTACGTTTGCAGTGCCTGGTATCAAGCCAAAAATGTTATTGATAAGAATAAAAAAGAAAACAGTTAAGAGATAAGGCAAATATCTTTCCCACCTGTTCCCAAGATTCGGTTTTGCCACTTCATCACGAACAAAAGTGATGATAGGTTCCATCAGGTTCTGCATTCCCGTAGGAGCAGTCTTAACCCCATGTCCTTTTTTATATCGATTTGCAATTGAGACCAGGATCCAAACCAGTAATGCAAGAGCCAGGATCATTTGCACAACATTCCGTGTAAGAGAAATGTCATAAACTGAAACTGCTTTATCAATTTTTCCATCAGCACTGACCGGAACGATCTGCCCTGCATGCAATCCCTCTTTTTTTACATCCACCCCTTCTTTTGTAAGTTTCTCAATCGATTTTTCGGTAAGTAAGCGGTAACCATCGTGATCATGTTCACCATGATGAAATTTTGATGACATAAAAACGTCAAAACCTCTTTGAGGTGAATATAAAATAACGGGAAGCGGAATGCCGACCGGCGTGTGACTGCCGTCACTATGAATGATATCAAAAAAATGAAACTCGTGAGCATCAAGAATATGACCGAAAATGACCTCTTGTGCGTTGAATGCCTCCTTTTTCTCATCCCCGGGTTCGTCGCCGCCATCTTTGGCAAAAGAAGGTAAGGAAATTAGTAGTGATAATATGCTGAAAACCGCTACAGTAAAGGATTTCATTAGCCTTAAAGTCATACCCATCCTGAAATTTGGCGCAAAGATAAGGGGGCACGTGTAAAAAACCTTGAAAATGAAGAAGCCTGAACAAAAAAACGGAATTGAATTTCAAGCTATATCAAAGCGTGATTTGCATGCCCGCCGAAGCAATGTTAAATCCTTTGCTTCTCACTTCTTTATATTCGTTTGAGGTCTGGTCGATCAGTGGATTTGTGTGATTAAAATGGATAAAGAAAATCTTTTGTTTTTCCATTGCAGGTAAGGCATTAAAAAGTTCAATTGATTCCTGCACAAAAGGGTGAGGCACTTCACTCATATTTCTACCCGGCAGTTCACCGTCTTTGTAAAATGTACCATCAAGAAACAGGTGATCGTGTTGTTTTACCAATTGCTTTATATCCCTATCCCATTTTTGCCATTTGTCAATATCAGGAATAAAAAGCACCGATTTGCCCCCCACTTTAATTGAGAATCCAACAGTTTCAGAGAATTCATCACGGTGAGGAACAAGTAATGGTGTTACTGAAATTTTATCTGTCAACTTGATTGCACTATCTGCTTTCAATTTTTCAAGCTGAATGTTTTTTATCTCGACCAGCTGGCGCCATGGCCCGTTTGTTTTTAAATAATCATGCATCCGGGGCATGACATACACGGGAATCTCTTTTGCATTTAATGCTTCTCTGCCCAAATACATTAAACCTGAATAATGCCCAACATGCGCATGTGTAAGAAATATACCTGATAAGACTCCTTTTTGGATCTTATCTGCTTCATGCAATTGCCCGGTCAGATCAGGTGTGGCATCAAATAACCATTGCTGGTTTGTAGCCGGATCGAACAGGGCAAGACAAGAGACTCGTTGTTGGGGAATTCTTTTATCCCAATATTTTTTGCAACAATCTTTATCGCAGGCGATTTGGGGGTAGCCCGCATCCTGCGCAATACCAAGCACAACAATAAATGGATCTTTTACCGGGGATAGAAATGCAGTGAATAAAAGAAATATGATCAACAACCTGTAAGTCATCAACGACAAGTTACAACTTATGCAACTGACTTATGTTTTTCGAACTGCAACTGGTAAAGCTTTTGATAGTACCCATCTCTCGTGATCAGTTCATCGTGAGTTCCGATTTCTTTTACTTCTCCTTTCTCCAGTACTATTATCTTACTTGCTTTACGGATAGTAGAAAGGCGGTGGGCGATCACAATGGAGGTTCTTCCTGTTATTAATTTATCGATCGCATTTTGTATCATCATTTCACTTTCTGTGTCTACGGAAGAAGTGGCTTCATCAAGAATAAGGATGGATGGATTGTAAAGCAATGCCCTGATAAAGGAAAGCAATTGACGTTGTCCTAAAGAAAGCGTAGCGCCTCTTTCCATTACATTGAAATCATAATTACCTGGCAGCATCATGATAAAATCATGCATGCCGATCAGCTTTGCCGCCTCAATTACTTTTTCTCTTGGTATTTCACTATTGCGTAATGTAATGTTGTCAATGATAGAACCTGAGAAAAGGAACACATCCTGCAACACAACACCAATATTCTTCCGGAGCGTGTCAGTATCGTATTTCTCAATATTTACATCATCGATCTTTATCTGGCCGCTTTGTATATGATATAAGCGATTCAATAAACTTATAATGGTTGTTTTGCCGCTCCCGGTATGTCCAACGATAGCTATTGTTTCTCCGGGGGCGACCTGGAAAGAAACATCCTTTAAAACCGGAACACCCGGTGTGTATTCAAACAACACCTTTTCAAAGCCGATCTTACCTTTTACATGGAGGGGCTTGTGTGCATCAGCCGGCGAAGGCTGTAAGTGATCATCATTGTCCAACACCTTGAAAACTCTTTCACTTGCTACCATGCCCATTTGCAGTACATTGAATTTATCTGCGATCACCCTCAATGGACGGAATATCAAATTCAGGCAAAGAATGAATGCCATTAATGTTCCCTGCTGGCTGCGCTCAAGCTGTAAAGCTTCGTGTGATGTTTGCCAGACAAGCAAACCGATCGAGGTAGCCAACACAATTTCAACAATGGGAAAAAAGATCGAATACGCCCAAATCGCATGGATATTGGCATTCCGGTGTTCTTTATTTATCGCCTTGAATTTTTCAAACTCCCTGTCTTCCGCAGCAAATGCCTGCACCACCTGCATGCCTGTTATATGCTCCTGCACAAAAGCGTTTAAATGTGCCACTGCATTTCTTACCCTGTGAAATGATTTGTTTACACTTTCTTTAAAATAATAAGTTGCAATGATCAGAACCGGGAAAGGTACCAGGGCGATCAATGTCAGTTTCGCATCAGCCCAAAACATATAACCCAGTACGCAGATGATGGAAAGCAGGTCGGCAATGATGGGTATCAACCCGTCGGCAAATACATCATTGATCCTTTCGATATCGTCCACTGTCCTTGTTGTTAATGTTCCAATCGGGGTCTTATCAAATTGAGAAAGATTTAATGAAAGAACCTTTTTATACACTTTTACACGAAGATCTTTCACCACATTTTGGCCTAACCACGCGGTGATGTAAGAAAAATAAAAACGAAGGGTTGTTTCAAGAAAAAGAAAAAGGATCTGGATAATAGTGATCAGCACCAGCATTTCAGTAATTGAAAGCCCATTAAAGAAAGTTGCCGTTTTGTCCCCGGCAATATAGTTATCAACCGTTAGCTGAATAAGTATGGGACGAACAGGCGTAAAAGCGGCAAGAATGATCGCCAGGGCTATCGACCAATAGAACCTTCTTTTATACGGTGCTGCAAAGCGCAGTACTCTTTTCAGAAGATCAAAATCAAAAAATTTTTTATTGATACCGGTAGCCATTTACAAACAACAAATGTAAAAAGAAGAACAAGAATGAAGATACCATTCATCAGAGAACTGAATTTCTATTGCATTGCTAAATTGTTAAATTGTCATCTTCACTTAAATCGGAAGTTTCGCAAAAGCAATTAAGCAATTAAACAATTTAACCTTTAATTTATTGGCCCGCGGGGGTTATTACCGCCAGGTCAGGTTCCGTTTCACCCATTGCTATTTTATAAGCTTTGATAAAAATAGCACCAAGGTTCTTATACGGGGGGATATAATCATCAAACTCGGGAACATTGTTCGCTTTCTTCCTGAATTCTTTCCAGAATGGGATCCAGTCAATACCACTACCGGCCCTTGCTTTTTCAGTCAACAGTTCAATGAAGGGTTGATTGATAACTGTTCTGCCTATTTGCTTTGAAGCAATAATATGGGCATCAGAAGCTTTCGCCAGCACATCATGAATGAGATGATACCCGCCGCACGAGCCAAGAAAAACGATCTTTGACGTTGCGAACATCTGATTGATGGTATAGTCTGCAGTATAGCTATGACCGCGATGAATGGTAACAGTCGGGTAAATATTATTTCTTGTGAGGTAACTGCATAGCTCTTTTTGAGCTTTCTCGTCTTCACCCGTTTCCTGTGGTAACGCCCTGTTTGCATAAATTGAAACAGGTTTACCTTTTACGGAATGAAAACTTACCCATTTATCATTGCTGTTCATTTTCCAGTTGGAATTTCTGAATGCCCCCACAAATTCATTGAATATTCCCATATCGGATTTCTCTCCATAAAAAAATACCTGGAGCACAACGCGATTGCTGTCATTTGCAAGATTTACATAAGGAATATTATACACCGGTGGCACTCCCAGCTCCTTCGTCAGGTTAATGTTCTTTGTCGTATCCGCAGAAAGGAAAAGTGTTTCGAGTATCCGGTATATCTCCATTCCTTTCTTGTTATTCCGAGCAACATTTCTTTGATGATTGACCATTACATTCACGAGCATTTCTTCAGAAAGCGGTTTCATTGTTTCCACGATGCTTGCGTACGAATCAGCAACATCAACACCATCCTCAAGACTTCCTGTTTTCTCCAGGTTGCCGACAAAGGCTCTCATGAGATCGCTTGCATTTTCCTGGTTCGGGAATGAGCTAAGGAAATTGCTTAGCTTGTTATACCCGGCGGCCATTTTGATAAACTTGCGGTACTTATCAAACATCACGAGCTTAAGCACAGAATCACCACGGTTACCGGCCCTGCTCATCATTAAAGGAAATACGCCTTTAGTAAAACTTGATGTATAAATCTCACCGTCATTTAACACGGCGAGATAATAAAGTTCCTGGGCATTCAATGATTGAATGATCCGGAACCGGAAAGCATCGGGTTCGTCATGCAGAGCATTTATTGTATTTACAAAAACCTGTCTCGATTTTCTTTCCATCATATCCGTCAGTGACTCAAATTCAAATGCCGTGTCCTTGTTCAGGATCCTTTCCCTGTAATCCAGATGTGTCTTTACAAGTAGCTTATAATATTGAACAGAATCATTTCTCACAGCATCAATTTCCGACAAGGTCATTTTACCTTTTACAATATTGTCAAGAAAAGGAAAATACAACTGGCCACTGCCTCCGCTGGAGGTCATTTTTGTGACCGCCTGCACTAACGGGTCCTTAATTGTTTTTATTCGCTTGCCTAAAACATTGGACGCTGCTGCATAATCATACAATTGTTTTGGATAAAGATGACCGGCAGCGATGATCATGCTGTCTGCAAAAGGAACTTCAGGATAATGGGTAAGCGCATTCAGCATTGTTGCAAATATCTGTTCGGGGTGCAACAAGCAAAATTTTCTTATAATGACATACCGTGATGTCTTATACCCCGGGTTCTTTTCAAATGCAGTGCAATCAAGTAATGGGCGGGCGACATGATAATGTATTTGTTCAATATAATTTTCAATACTCATCTTTTTAATATCGAGCTCCATACATTTTGCATAGCTGTCAAGTACTTCGGGCAATCGTGTAGCTACAAAACGATTTGTCCGCCATCCTGCGTTAAAGTCCTTTAGCAATCTTTCCATGCCGCGGATATATAGCACTTTCGCCTGACCACTGATGGTAGAATCTTTTTCGATCTTTTTCTGCAAATCATTTACTTTGCCAATGAGGGCATTGGTGATCTGGATATTCGTTTCTTCGTTTGCTGAGGGAGTAAATAGCTTATCATCTTTGCCGTCGGAGGTCAGCGCTTTTTTCTGTTCTGAATCAACGTAATCATGAAATAATTCCCTGTTGCGATTAGGTTTAAGGTTCGGATCTCTTGGATTTTGGGCAAGAGAAGTTAACGAGGCAAAAAGAAAAACACACAGTAGTATAGAATATTGTCGAATTGCTATCATAAGGATGGTTTACAAAAATAAATCATCATTTTTAAATGGTACGAATACGTTCCCAGACTGCCTTACCGGGCCGATCGCGGTCAATGGCGTGTTAAAATTATTCATAATCTGTGAATTAAGCCTCTTTTATTAATTTTTCATTAAGTCTGTGTTATGAGCGGCGTGCGGTGCCTGGTAAAGAGCAATTTCTGTTAGGTTTGCGGAAATTTTCAAACTAATTGGATGGATATCAGAAGCCGAAAGGTGTTAATTGCCGACGATGAGCCGGATATACTTGAGATCCTTAAGTATAACCTGGTCAAAGAGGGATACCAGGTGGTGACGGCAAAGGATGGCGACGAGGCGATCGAAAAGGCAAAAATGTTTAATCCCGACCTGATCGTACTCGACATCATGATGCCGAAGAAAAATGGGGTTGAAGTATGCGAAATACTCCGGCTGCTTCCTGCTTTTAAAAGTACATTGATACTTTTCCTTACCGCATTAAGTGACGAAAGCACACAAATAAGAGGGTTGGAAACCGGCGCCGATGATTATATCAATAAACCAATAAGTCCGAAAGTTTTTCTCAGCAAGGTAAGTTCACTGTTTCGCCGGTTAAATAAGACCGAGGTGAAGGTGATAGCTGTGAATGGACTGGTGATTGACCCGGAAAAATTTCTTGTCCAATATCATGGTAAAGACATAATGCTGGCAAAGAAAGAATTTGAATTGTTATACCTTCTTGCTTCAAAACCGGGAAGAGTATTTGTTAGAAATGAGATCTTAAGCCAGGTGTGGGGAGCAGAGGTGATCGTTGGTGACCGGACCATTGATGTTCACATCCGTAAAATCCGTCAGAAGCTCGGCGTTGATTGCATCACCACTGTAAAGGGTGTTGGGTATAAGTTTGAGTTGTGAGGCGTCTTTGGGATTCAGATATTAGATGCTGGATACTGGATACTGGATATTAAGAGCTTGCCTAAATAAGGTTGACTTTTTTTTAGGCACACACATGAGGATCCAGCATCCAGCATCCAGTATCCAGCATCAAGAATCCACTAACTTGCGCACCATGCTTTCTCCCAAAAACATTTCTCCACGACAACTTTCTTTTTTTACTGCACTGATCTTGTCGATACCGATCAGTTTGCTGATCTTCCTGATTGAAAAAGATTGGCGCTGGGGATTAGGTTCATTTATTATTATTTTGGCAGGCAGTTACGTGCTCATCTCTTTTGTGCTGGAGCGTTTTATTTACCGGAAAATAAAATTGATCTACAAGTTCATTTATCAAACAAAGGCGACGAAGAAAGAGGAAACATATTATAAATACATTCTTCCGCAAAAAAGTATTGATGAAGTTAGAGAAGATGTGGAGCAATGGGCCGAAGAAAATAAACAGGAAATGGACCTGTTAAAACAGAATGAGCAGTTTCGCCGGGAGTTTTTGCAAAACCTTTCTCATGAATTCAAAACACCTGTGTTCGCCATACAAGGCTACGTAGAAAGTCTTTTAAGCGGGGGCATGAATAACCCGGAGATCAATAAACGATTTTTGGAGAATACAGAAAAGAACATTGAACGGCTTTCTAATCTAATCCAGGATCTTGATGAAATATCAAAATTAGAAAGAGGCGAGCTGGTATTAAACAAGACAAATTTTGTGATACAGGATTTTGTGAAAGAAGTTTTTGAAAGTTTATCGATCAAAGCAGTAAGTCCGCAAATCAGCTTTAGCATAAAGAAAGGTTGTGAATCCCCGCTGACAGTATTTGCAGACAAAGAAAAAATAAGGCAATTACTGATCAATCTTCTTGACAATTCGATTAAATACAGCAAACAGGGGGGGCATATTGTTGCCAGCATATATAAAGTTGATGAAGCACACATCCTGGTTGAGATCAGTGACGATGGGATTGGAATACCGGAAAAAAATCTACCGAGGATCTTCGAACGTTTTTACCGAACAGAAGGGGGGCGCAGCCGGGACATTACCGGCAGTGGACTCGGGCTGGCTATTTGCAAACACATCATTGAAGCGCATGGCCAAACCATACATGTAAGAAGCACGGAGGGGCTGGGAACGACAATTGGTTTTACGTTGGAATCCAGGAGAGACTGAAAAGGATATTAGTAATAAGGCATTCCTCTCTCGAGCGCATCCAGGAAATCTACCGCTTCATTGCTCATGCGGGTGCTTACCAATTTCCCATTCAATAAAAAAGCAAAATGCCGGCAGCTGTCATTTTTCATTTTAAAATCCAGCTCCTGTATTTGATTGCCTTTGTTATAAAAAAACATTTTGCCATCGTATCCACATTTAAACAATTCTGTTTCTTTGGAGTCAATGAACTCAATGATACGTCTTATAGCTTTTGATTCGGCAGTCTGCACTGTCCTGGTAACGACAGCCGCCTGCTCATCTTTGAAATGAATAACCAAACTATCGGCAGCCGAAAAGTTTTGCTTAACAGCCGAAGGTTTGCAGCTGCAAAAAATGATCCCAATAAATAAGACAACCGGATAATACCTCATTATTTAAAGGTAGGAAATAAAAAAATCCTGCTTAAAAGCAGGATCAAGCTATTCATCAGGACAATTACAAAATGATCGCTTCATTGAACGCATGCTGTTCTTGTGACTCTCCCTTCAAAAATAAATACCATGTAAGGGCAATGATCAACGAAGCCAATGCGATCTTAGAATTATTATTTCCAATGAATAATTGGCATCTGTAAATAAGGTTTCTCCGTGACCGCTTATATACTTGTAATTCGAGTGAGTCTTTCTGCTTCAGGTCAAAACGATACTTTGTGTTCTCAATATCGACTGTACCATGAGCAGCTGAAAAATTATCATAGTTCAATGAACCAATACGAACACCATACTCATTTTTTAGCACCAACCGCGTTCTAAGCAATCCTTCGTCTTCAATTATCAATACCCTCTTTTCTTTTTCTGTTTCCACCCTCGCAATATGAAGATCATTCTTATAACGAAGCTTCAGAACCGTTTTATCATCCTCTTTTAATAAATAATCTTGCTGACCCGGGTTGTTTTGAATGGAAACTATATTCATAACGTTGGCTTTAGTTGTGGAATGTTCAAAGTATGCAATTATGAAACCCAAAACAGCGATGACGAAAAAGGTAATAAAAACTTAATATTAATTTTCCTTAGACATTGAAAGTCATTATTCTCTTTTTCGTGAACACTTGTTCGGAAAATCCCAGACTCCCCGGCCTTATCCGATGTCGTCCTGAAGATTCTAAATAATGGGTATTGTAAAGCTATCCTCAGTAGCCTTCATTGTGCTTAACAACTTTGCGGTGCCTTTTACTATTTTTTTTCGGCTGACCGCCAAGCTAGCTAAGGGTCAGAAGCAGGAACCCGTCTTGCTTCTTTTCGGCGATCGGGTGGAGGAATGCTATCACATCTCTGTTCATGGTCATGTGGCAAATGCAGCTTCTCCCGCAAGGATTGCTATCATATTTGCAAGTTGTTTATTATATAATCTCGTCGATGTTAGACCCGATTTTAAAACGCCTGAGCCCGGGCCGATTGTTGCAATCCATGTTTCTGACGACCCATTGACAAACATTCCATGCTTGTGCCAGCTTCCTTTTTTGTTACCGCGTCCATGATCCGTCGTGATCAGGAATGTGGTGTTATCAGTATATCCTTTGGTGGTCTGTACAAAATTCCATAGCTCTGCCATCATCATATCAGCATGATGGGCTTTGTGTAAATAGAGGTCATATCTTTTTTTATGCGCTACAACATCGGCTTC
>JAICPX010000435.1 GCA_025929635.1 Chitinophagaceae bacterium | reverse complement strand
TTATGTTTCATCTTTACAGATATTTGCTCAATGATACTGGACCTGAAAGACTTAAAGACAGCTGAAAAACAATATTACCTCCAGCATGTTGTAGCACCCCGGCCGGTTTGTTTTGCTTCAACGATCGACAAAAATGGTAATGTAAACCTTAGCCCATTTAGTTTCTTTAACCTGTTTTCTTCCAATCCCCCAATAGTGATCTTTTCGCCATCAAGGAGAGTAAGAGACAACACAATTAAGCATACATTGGAAAATGTGCTGGAAGTGCCTGAAGTGGTGATAAATATCGTTACCTATGAAATGGTGCACCAGGTTTCATTAGCGAGTTGTGAGTATCCAAAAGGAATGAGTGAGTTTGAGAAAGCTGGTTTCACTGAAGAACCGGCAACGCTTGTTAAGCCGCCAATGGTAAAGGAAAGTAAAGTAAAACTTGAATGCAGGGTGAATGAGGTAAAATCATTAGGAAATGAAGGTGGCGCCGGCAATCTTGTGATCTGTGAAGTACTTCGAATGCATATTGACGATTCATTGTTTGAAGACCCTTCGCCCGGAACTCAGGGTAAAAAAATGGATCAGCGTAAGATCCATCATATTGCAAGATTAGGTGGTGATTGGTATTGTAAAGTGGATGAAACAAATCTCTTTCATGTACAAAAACCAAATACTGAATTGGGAATCGGGATTGATGCATTGCCGATGCCGGTTCGTAACAGCAAAATACTTACTGCGAATAATCTTGCACAGCTGGCTAATGTCAATGAAATGCCGGTAATTGAACCGTCTTTTGATGATCCGCATTTAAAAAACATCATCCAGTATTACAGTATAAATCCTGATGACATGGAAAAAGAATTACATCTCTATGCAAAAAAGTTATTGGATGAACATAAAACAAGAGAAGCCTGGCAGGTATTATTAGCAGGCACTTGATGATCTGAACACAGCAACCGTTTTGTGATACAATTTTAATTAGTGGTACAAACAAAAACCCGGCTCTTGCCGGGCTTTTTATAATTAAACCATTAACTGGTTATTTTCCACCGAATACCTTCTTTAACAGGTCTGTTGTTCTTGCCGCCGGGTTGCTCCTTATGTTTGCTTCTTCCACTCCTATCCGGTCAAAGAGGGCGAATAAAGTTTTTTCGGCAACATGGTCTGACAGATCAGGATTCATTTTTTTCACTAATGGAACTTTATTGTAACGGTTCACCGCATCGCCATAATATTTTGTCGCATTTGTTTTTTCCAATGATTTATCGATCACTGGCATAAATGCTGCTTTTAGCTTGGCAGAAGTTTTTTCACGGAAAAAATTTGTGATCGAGTTATTGCCACCGGTAACGAGTTTTAATGCATCAGTGACTGTCATTTCCTTAATAGCATCAACGAAGATCGGCGTGGCAAAGCCCACGGCATCTTCTGCTCCCCGGTTGATCGCTTCGATTGCATCATCACACATTTTTCCCATGCCAATATCCCTGAGCGTCTTTTCCATTTTTTTAGCATCAGGTGGCAGCAATACTTTGTACAATTCACTTTTCAAAAAAGCGTCGGGCTTATTTAGGAAAGAAACGGCTGAGCTGATCCCATTATTCAATGCTTCCTTTACACCCATGCCCGCCTCTTCTTCGCTAACCCCACTCTTATTTTTACTAAGCTTTTGTTTGGCTTTATCCAAAATTGATTGCGCCTGTGAAAAGGCTGCGATATTTACTGCCAGCAGGAGAAGTAGAATTTGTTTCATAGTGATCCAAAATTAGCCTAAAAATGCTGTGAGAAGAACGTAGAAGTACTTCTTTAGAAAATTATAACACTAAACCAGCAATGCTTCTTTGCGTTTTTGTATCCTGTCGCGGATAATCCGGAAAAACCGGGACCTTTCTTTCTCACTGACCTCACTGATAAGTGTAGAGCGTTTCATCTGGGTTTGCATGTGTTTGAACATATTTTCAGTAAAGCTCACATCTCTGGTCATCATAAAATTAAAAGTGGTATGGGTCATAAAAGCCATTTTCAAATTATCAGTAACTACCAGGATCGAGTTATCGCCCAATAACACTTCATTAAAATACATTTTATATTCCCCCAACGGCTTTTGCTCAGGATCGTCGATCCTGAATTTATATCCCAGGGCCGCCTGCTTTTCCAGGTGATCCCATATTTTTTCCAACGCTTCATAAAGTTTCAAAACATCTTCATCCGATTCAAACACATTACCATCCCGGTAAAATTCTACCTGTCTGAAAAAAATACTCATGCTTTCAATATTCCAGATCTCGCGGCTGGCGAGTTGGCTATAAATATCCAGCACCTTCTGATCCAATTGAAACAATTCATCGGGATAATCAGAAAACCTGAATTTCTTTTTTGCAAAACCCGGGAACTGCAGGTAAGTTTTAAGCCAGAAGAACCATTTAAAAGCTGCAAATTCCCGTACATAAAAATGATGAAAAAGGGGCATGTCCTTACATGAATAATACAGCTCCTTATTTTTAAAACTGTTGAAATAAGCCATCGTATGATAGATCCCTGTTAAGTATTGTTCGAACCCGTAAGTTTTTTCGTTAACAAAATTTCCCTGGAATAAAATTCCGCCGGTGGCAATACCCATCAATTGATCCAGCGAGATCCTGAAGTGCTGTGCCAAAACATAAACTTCTTCAAAGGTGATTTGTTTTTCTCCCCTCATCCTGCGATAGGCGCTGTCACTGCTAATATCCAGGAGCTTTGCTACTTCATCGGCTACGGATGCTTCGGCAGGCAATTTTGTTTTGATCAGCTGAAAAAGTTGCTGTTGAATTTCATTACTATTCATAACTGCTGAGTTTTATAAGCGTTTTTTTCTTTCCTGTATTTTGCTAAACATTATACCAAAAAAAATATTTCGTTGCTTTTCACTTGTCTGGCTGATCAGTGTTGATCGTTTCATCATATTATGCAGGTCTTCATAGCAGGGGTTGCAAAAGGCCTCATCTCTTGTAAACATATAATTAAGGACATCGTAATTAATAAAGGTGGTTTTTATTTTATCGGTTACCACCATTACAGTATTGTCACCCAGGATGATCCTGTTATAAAAAAAGCGGAAATTGCTTTTCTTTGATTCGGGATTCTCACCTGGCATAAACTTACAACCGTGTTCCACCTGGTCCTTTAAATGAACGATGGATTCTTCCAACGCTTCATAAATTGTCTTAATGTCTGTTGATGTTGCAAACCATCCGGAATCTTTGTAGAACTCGATCTGCGATATTGCAGAATTGATGCATTCGGTATTCCATATTTCTACAGATGGGACCTTACAATACACAGTAGCCAGTTCACGGCTTAAATGCTCAATATCTTCTGACAAATATTTAAACTCAAATTCTTTATTTGCGAAATCAGGATGCTGCACGATAGATTTCATCCAGAAGAAGTACCTGAATGCAATGAGTGGCCGGTAATAAAAATTATGAAACAGCGCCATATCCTTGGTCAGGTAAATGATCTCTTTATGGATAAAACTCGTCGCATACTCCACCTGTTTGATAATATCGGTGAGGTACTTGGTATAACTGTAGTTCTTTGTATTGATCCTTACATTCTGGAACATGACGGCTCCACCCTGCGCATTCAGTATCTGGTCAAGCGATAATTTAAAATGGGCGCAAAGTTCTCTTGCCTCATCCAATACCAGCGGCGTTTCGCCCCGTATGCGGCGGTAGGCGCTGTCGCTGCTTACATGTATTATATTAGCTACGGTATCCACCAACGATGCATGCGGTGGCAAAAGTTCCTTTATTCTATGGAACAGAAATTCCTGTGATTGGTAATTGGGCATTATCGGTTCGCAGTTGGCCTTATTGGCAGAGCAGGCAACTCTTTGGTTTTAAGTTAAGCCATTTTCGATTTAAAACACAGGTTTTGCCCGGTTTAAGTTGCAAAATCTGCAACCGTTAGCATAAAAAGCAACTCAAGCGCCCAAATCAAACAACTGTTAAGGAAATCAAAGGAGCCGTTGCAAAAACTGCAAATCGGGACAATGCTAATGCAAAATTCAATTATAAATGGCCTGTTTGTGGTAGTAGCTTGGCATTATGAAAAAATAAAAGATATGAAACAGATAAGTATCC
>JAICPX010000198.1 GCA_025929635.1 Chitinophagaceae bacterium | reverse complement strand
ATAAAGACAAGAAAATAATCTCGACCGTTGACCTTACAGAAGATGAAATAAAAAAACACATTGATTAATCACCGCTGGCTTGCAATCAGCAAATTCAGATCGGTGTACTTTAAATCAAATCGTTGAGAAAGGTAGAAATTCGTTAAAGCTCCTTTGAAAAGATATATACCCCCGCGAAGATGTATATGATGCCAGACCAATTTTTCAAACCCACCTTCATCACCTGCCTCCATTAATAATGGCATCAGCACATTGCTGATAGCCTGCGATGCTGTACGGGCAAAACCTGATGGAATATTCGGAACGCAGTAATGAATAACCCCATATTTTAAAAACACAGGATGCTCATGACTGGTGATCTCAGACGTTTCAAAACAACCGCCACGATCAATACTTACGTCAATGACTACTGAACCTGGTCGCATATTGCTTACCATTTCTTCAGTTACAACCATTGGCGTTCTCCCGGTTTCACTACCTAACGCACCGACAGCCACTTCACATGTCTTTAATTGTTTTGACAACATCCGGGGCTCGATCACTGATGTCCATAAACGATGACCGACGTTATTTTGTAACCTTTTTAAGCGATAAACATTATTATCAAAAACTTTTACCGACGCACCCAATGCCAACGCGGCTCTTGCTGCATACTCTCCCACTATCCCTGCACCGATCACCAAAACTTTTGTTGGAGCAATACCTGAGATACCACCTAACAAAACACCTTTACCATGATTAGCGGAACCCAGATATTGCCCGGCAATCAGCATTACAGCGCTACCGGCAATTTCACTCATGCTATGGACAATTGGATAGGTGCCACTGTCATCCCTCAAATTTTCAAATGAAATTGCAGTGATGCGTTTATCCATCATCTTCTGCAAAAGCTCCGCTTTCAAAATGGAAAGATGAATAGGAGAAATTATAACCTGGTTAAGTTGAAGCAACGGGATATCTTCATCAATAACGGGGGCACTCTTTACTAAGATTGGCGCTTTAAACACTTCAGCTCTATCATATACGATCTTAGCACCAGCTTCGCTATAATCTTTATCGCGGAAATGGGCAGCTTCACCGGCATTGTGTTCGATCGTAACTTCATGACCATTGCTCACCAGCACACTCACCGCATCAGGAGTCAGCGCAATACGATTTTCCTGGAAAGCAATTTCTTTGGGAATACCGATCTGTAATTTTGCACCTTTCGGCTTTATGTCCAGCGTTTCCTCAAGAGTTTCGTAACTGAATGATGTGCTGATCTTTGGTTTTAGCTGGCTCATTGAGTTGGTTGCTGTGTTTACTTGCGGTCCCGATAAAATCGGGAGAAAAAATTTCCTCTATCTGGTTTTATTTGTGTTACCAGCATTTGTAATTCTGTTCAGCTTCCGTTGCTTCCAATTTGCTGCTTCGCCACGCAAATTGCTCACTTGTACGTCCGGTAATTCTAGTCGTCAAATGTGTGACGTCAGACGTAAGTTGTGTGACACGTAAAGACTTTGTTTGACGTTTCACTTTTCACGTTTCACCTGGCCGGGTCAGCGAACAGGAACCGGAAGTGTGCGACGCAACGAAAGCTCAATAGTAATCCAAACGCCGGGAATCAAAAATAACTATTTATCCCGTATAGTAATGTGGCGGGTTGCTGAATCTACGACTTGTATGAATACATGGATCGTACCCGGTGGAAATATACCCGGGGCTTTCTCGGGCCATTCTATAAAACAAACATGATCACTGTAAAGACAATCTTCAACGCCCGCCCGTATTGTCTCGTCCTCATCTTTGAGCCGATACAAATCGATATGAAAGATCATTCCGCCGGGAAAGGAATATTCATTGATGATAGAAAAGGTCGGACTCCCCACAACATCCTTAACTCCTTTTGTCTCGCATAGTGCATGTATAAAAGTGGTCTTGCCTGCACCCATATTCCCATGAAATGCGATCACCTTTTTGTCGCCGATCCTGTTCCAAAACTCAACGGCAGCGCCATTTATATCGCTCAGTTTATAGGTAATATCCACCGGGCAAAGATATTTGGCGATTTGCAACAGGGTGTAGAAGATTATCAATTAGTTAGTAGGCCGGCCGGGCATTAACCCGTATTTTTGCAACAGAATGTGCAACAGCCTAAAAAGACCTCATCCCTGCCCCTCTCCAAAGGAGAGGGGTCGGGGACCCTAAAGAAGGGAGATATTATGGAAAATGTACAATGGAAAGTAGAAGGAATGGATTGCGCAAGCTGTGCACTCACTATTCATAAATACCTGGAAAAACAAGGAATGAAAAATGTGAAAGTGAACTCAGTAAGCGGCGATGTAAGTTTTCTAGTGAATGGAAATGCAGTTACTGAAAAACTGGTTAGAGGATTAGATGATCTGGGGTACCATGTCGCCAACCAGCAACAGGTAGCCAGTAAGAAGCAACCATTTTTGTCAACCCAAATACAGAGGTTTCTATTCTGCCTGCCTTTTACCCTGGTGCTGATGCTTCACATGATCCCCGGCATTCATATTCATTGGCTGATGAATCCGTGGTTGCAATTAGCATTATGTCTTCCGGTTTATATAGTCGGAATGAGCTTTTTTGGCAAGAGTGCATGGAAGAGTTTACGCAATGGTTTGCCAAATATGAATGTACTGATCGCATTGGGAGCAACAGCAGCATTTGTTTATAGTTTATATGGAACCCTGATCGGCCAGGCAGAGAATTATTTGTTCTATGAAACTGCTGCCACGATAATCACTTTGGTATTCCTTGGAAATTTTTTAGAAGATGCCTCGATTCGTTCCACACAAAGAGAATTGAATAAGCTGGTGAGTTCTCAAAAAGTAATGGCGAATATGATCGCCTTTGATGATAAATACCAGGAACATGTTTTTCCTGTTGAGAACACGCAGCTAAAAGTTGGCGATCTTATCCTGATAAAAACCGGTGAGCAGGTTCCTATTGACTCAAAGATCCTGTGGGGTGATGTTCATGTCAACGAAGCCATCGTTACCGGTGAAAGCAATCCTGTTCGTAAACAGGCAAAAGATAAATTGATCGGTGGAAGTATTATCAGCGATGGCACGGTAAAAGCACAGGTGACTGCGGTTGGAGATGATACCATTCTCGCTGGCATCATTAATATGGTGAAGCAGGCACAGGGCGAAAAACCACCTGTACAAAAACTCGCCGATAAGATCAGCGGCATATTTGTTCCACTGGTTGTTGGGATTGCAGTTGTGGCACTGATCGGAAATTGGATCTATTTTCAACATTTCACTACAGCGTTAATGCGGAGCATTGCAATATTGGTGATTGCCTGTCCTTGCGCTATGGGTTTGGCGACACCAGCTGCTATCGCCGTGGGGCTTGGTCGTGCAGCAAAAAATGGAATATTGTTTAGAAATTCGACCAGCCTCGAAATGTTCAGGAACATAACGCAGGTGGTGTTTGATAAAACGGGAACGCTGACCACTGGAAGATTTGTCATTACTGGGTTCAGATTGCATCAGGAAGGAGCTGATGAAGCAGAATTTAAGCGAATTGTGTTCTCATTGGAAAAATACTCAAATCATCCAATCGCAAAAGCTATTGCAGAGGCATGGTCCAAAAGGACCCTCCAAAAGAGTTCTCACGGACCTTCGGAGAAAACAAATGATGAAATAAAATGGAAGACGATCGAAGAGATAAAAGGATTGGGAATGAAGGCAACAGATTCTGATGGAAATAAATATTGGGCTGGCTCATTTAATGTAGCAAAAGAATTTACGACGGATGATAGTCATAATGTTTACATAATTAAGAATGATCAATTGATCGGCTGGATAGATGTAAAAGATGAAATAAGAGCCGAGGCAAAAGCGGTGATTAATTACTTACACAGCAAAAACATAAGAACAATTTTATTAAGTGGTGATCGCCGTGCTAAATGTGAAGAGTTGGCGAAACAGCTGAACATTGATGAAGTAATTGCTGAACAAACTCCCGAACAAAAATTACAAAAGATCGCGGAGTTAAACGCGGCCACGCCAACCGCAATGGTGGGTGATGGGATCAACGATGCTCCGGCATTGGCAAAAGCAACCATTGGTATTTCAATGAGTGAGGCTTCACAGATCGCGGTGCAAAGTGCGCAGGTTGTGTTGATGAGCCAGGGATTGAAAAAACTTCCGATGGCACTTGGTCTTGGAAAACATACATACCTAACAATCAAGCAAAATCTTTTCTGGGCTTTTGCGTATAATATTGTTGCAATTCCGGTTGCGGCATTTGGTTTTTTAACTCCAACATTTGGCGCATTGGTGATGGGATTGAGTGATGTGGTACTTGCCATAAATTCAGTAAGATTATTCGTTAAAAAGGTTGTTTAAATCTTCTCGTGAGTCGTGAATCGTGAGTCGTGAGGTTCACCTTACACTGCAAGAATTTGCTTAGTTTAGGGAAACTTATGCCTATGTTTCTCGAATTATCACATACAAAATTGGATGTGTTCAACGTATCTAAAGAGTTTGTTCTAGCCTGTTATAAGGAAACTATCTCTTTTCCATCAACAGAAAGATTTGCAATGATTCAGCAGATTAGGAGAGCTGCATTATCCGTACATTTAAATGTCGCAGAAGGTTGTTCAAGAAAATCTCCGACTGAAAGGAAAAGATTTTATGAAATGGCAAGAGGTTCAGTTATTGAAATCGATGCCGCATTAGATATCGCCTCAAAACTTAATTATACAACAAAGGAAAAACTTAAAGAATTAGGAATTTTAATGGTTAGAACTTTTCAATTGATCTCAAAGATGATCTCATAATGAAAGGTAACAACCATACTCACGATTCACGCCTCACGATTCACGAAATCCTTAAGGAATATTGGGGATACGATCAATTCCGACCATTACAGGAAGATGTTATTAATTCCGTGCTTGAAGGAAAAGATACACTTGCATTGATGCCAACCGGCGGAGGTAAATCACTATGTTACCAGGTTCCAGCGTTAGCAAAAGGAGGTTTATGTCTTGTTATTTCTCCTTTGATCGCTTTAATGAAGGACCAGGTAGAAAATCTTCGCAAAAAAAATATCACCGCGTATGCTATTTTTTCAGGGATGAGCCGGGCTGAAGTGATCAACACTTTAAAAGTAGCGACGGAAAGCAACTGTAAATTCTTATATGTTTCTCCAGAAAGATTAGAAACAAAATTATTCAAAGAATACCTGCCCGGGATGCATGTGAATCTAATCGCTGTTGACGAAGCACATTGCATCTCACAATGGGGCTATGATTTCCGGCCACCTTATTTACGTATCGCGGCTTTAAGAGAAGAATTGCCAGAAGTACCGGTATTGGCATTGACTGCGTCGGCAACTAAAGAAGTACAAGATGACATTTGCGACAAATTAACCTCACCCCTTACCCCTCTCCGGCAAGGCCGGAAAGGGGATGCGTGGGCGGACCGGTATCCAAAATATAAAACTCAACAGATCGTACAATTCGAAAATGCAAGGCTTAATAGGAAAAATAGCACTGAGGCAAAAGCGGCGCTATGGCATTTACTCAGGAATTCAAAAACAAGATATAAGTTTCGCAGACAACATCCCATTGAAGCTTTTATCGTTGATTTTGTTTGCCCCGAAAAAGGATTAATTATAGAAGTTGACGGGGGCTATCACGAAAATGAAGAACAAAAAGTATATGATGAATACAGAACTATAGCGCTAAAACAAAAAAGATTTACACTTCTAAGATTTACGAATGAAGAAGTACTAGCTGATCGCTATGCAGTTCAAAAAAAAATAGTTGAGTTTATTGAGGAACTTGATAAAAATCGGAGTGTCGCCCCCATAGCCCCCTTCTCCATCGCCGATGGAGAAGGGTCGGGAATGAGGTGGGCTGTCTTCCGCCAATCTTTCGAAAGAAAAAATTTATCCTACAGTGTTTTTAAAGTCGATTCCAAGATCAATAAAGTGATCGAGATATTGAAGAAGGTTCCCGGCACTTCAATTGTTTATTGCAAAAGCAGGAAGCGAACAAAAGAAATAGCTGATCTTCTCCGATTACAAAATATCTCGTCAGATTTTTATCATGCAGGCCTGCCTCAGGAAGAAAGAAATAAGCGACAGGAGGATTGGATAAAAAATAAAGTCAGAGTGATCGTTTGCACCAATGCATTTGGGATGGGAATCGACAAACCGGATGTGCGTTCTGTTGTTCATGCAGATATTCCTGATTGCCTTGAAAATTATTACCAGGAAGCCGGTCGGGCAGGACGAGACGGACAGAAATCTTATGCCGTGCTGTTGTACGATGATCTTGATATCACCGAACTGGAAGGGATGGCCGCCATTCGATATCCCTCTATGGAGGACATAAGAACCGTTTACCAGGCAGTCGCCAATTATTTGCAAATACCTGCGGGCAGCGGGGAAGGTAACTATTATGATTTTGACATTAATGATTTTGTAAAAAAATTCAAGCTGAATACACATACCGCCGTTTATTCATTGAAAGCGCTGGAACAGGACAATTGGCTCGCATTGAACGAGCAGGTATTTATTCCTTCAAAAGTAAAATTTACCACAACCAAAGAACTATTGTACGAATTCGAGAAAACCCATCCCGAACTGGAACCGACGATCAAGGCATTACTTCGGGCGTATGAAGGTATTTTTGATTTTCCTGCTTCCATTTCAGAGACAGTGTTGATACGATTACTAAAAAAAGATGTTGAAGAAATTAAAAAGAACCTCTATCGACTGGATCAATATGGTGTTATAAATTATGAACCTCAAAAAGATACACCGCAAATATTCTTCCCGCGAAATCGTGTAAAAGCTGAGGACCTGTCTATAAACCTTGAACTCTACAATAAAAGAAAAGAAAAATTTTCAGCAAGGGTCAGGAACATGATTCAATATGTCCAGGAATTGGTTACGTGCCGCAGTAAAATGATCGGGTCATACTTCGGTGACACGAAACTGCATAATTGCAATGTCTGCGATAATTGCCTTCGGCAGAAGAAAGTTCATATTGATGAAAAGGAATTTGACAAGATCAGTGAACGAATACAAACTGTTCTGGCGCCACAACCCATGCCTTCAAAAGAATTGCTTGATAAACTGGGCTCTTTCAAGAAAGAAAAAGCATGGAAGGTGATAGAGTTTTTGCAGGCGGAGGACAAACTGGAAGTTGATAAGGCCGGTTGGGTAAGACTTAAATAGTTGGTTCATTGTTATCTCTGGTATTTCAATTGTTCTGTTCTTTTCGGACCTGGCCTTTGCATGTAAATACCATCAGGATTGAAGATCATTGAAATATTTACCAGCCGGTTACCAGGAGATTCTGAGCAGCTTTCATGCTGCATCTCTGGTATTTTGAATAAGCTGCCGCTGCTGCATTTCTTGTTTGAGCCGCATCATTTGTTTCGATCCATTTATTTAATGCATCATGAAGAATATAGGCTTCGGGAGCCATTAATCCTGTGGTCCACAATAATGGTTGGGCCCCGGTATTTTTTATATGCGAAGAAAAATACTTTTTGCTGATGCAGGCAAGTATGATTGACTTCCGGTCTTCATCGTTTTCCTTTTCAAATTCATCCGGTAAACTAAAATCCATTAACCCATCATGGCCTATATAAGCGAGAATATCCGCGGCACCTCCAAATGAAATTTCAGTATTTCCATTTTTCATAGTTGTTATCCCTTTTCCTGAACATGCCAACAAGAAGTCGACGGTTGTTTGCTTTATAAATTGTCCCTCATAAGCATCGGCAAGGAAGTATACATTTTTTGATTTATGTTTAAAAAGAAGTCGTTCAAGAATCTGTTCTGCCGGATCTTTTTCTGATTTCACCAATGTCCACTCATTGCTTTTATTAAAAAACGTTTTTACCCCATAGGCAGCGCCCCAGTAAAGGTTTGTCGCGGCATTTTGTCCATTGCCAATTTTTTCACTGACAGGAACTATTCCCTGGTATTTGTTGTCACACAGCGCAACAAAAGCATGAATAGTTTTTATTCCTGCATTCTTTTTTACAATGATCTTTTTTTCAAATGAAGTTGAATCAAGCGGTTT
>JAICPX010000263.1 GCA_025929635.1 Chitinophagaceae bacterium | reverse complement strand
TTCATGGCCGTCCTTTATATACTTGCCTCACTCATTATTATTTTTATGCATTTTGGGCTTATAGATGATGCCCTGGGCCAAATTGTTTCGCAGGCGTTTACACCAGCCGCAGGTGTTGGTGGCTTTGCCGGAGTGTTGATCCAGGGATTCAGGCGGGCAGCATTTTCAAATGAAGCGGGGGCAGGATCGGCGGCAATTGCCCATTCTGCCGTACGCACAAAGTATCCTGCATCCGAAGGGATCGTTGCTTTGCTTGAACCATTTATTGATACAGTGGTGATCTGCACAATGACGGCTCTTGTAATTGTGATCTATAATATGCAGGGAGTTTTCACATATGGGTCGCCGGGAACGCTAAACGGTGTAGACCTGACTTCAGCAGCATACAATGATGTCATCCCGCATTTTTCTTATGTGCTTACGGTGGCAATAGTACTGTTTGCATTTTCAACCATGATATCCTGGTCCTATTACGGGTTACAGGCCTGGAAATTTCTTTTTGGCCGAAGCCTCGCTTCTGATCTTAGCTATAAATTACTATTCCTCGTTTTTGTGATAGTAGGAGCATCTGCGACACTTAACTCGGTTATCAGCTTTTCGGATGCCATGATACTTGCAATGGTATTTCCGAACATGATAGGACTTTTGCTTTTATTTCCCAAAGTCAGGGAGGAATTGACCAGATATTTGAAAGCAATAAAGGAATTTAAACTTGAAAACCTTCGACAGTCATGAGTTTATTTGTCAGAAAACCAATCGCTCAACTTTTTGCTGAAGCGGAAGATTCAGAAAAAGGACTGAAGCGAACACTCACTTCAGGGGCCCTGGTGGCTCTTGGAATTGGAGCAATTATCGGGGCGGGACTATTTGCAAGAACAGCTGCAGCTGCTGCAACACACGCCGGCCCGTCAGTTACCATCGGCTTTATTATCGCTGCGGTCGGTTGCGCTTTTGCCGGACTTTGTTATGCAGAATTTGCTTCAATGATCCCCATAGCTGGAAGTGCTTATACTTATTCCTATGCTACAATGGGCGAATTCATCGCATGGATCATTGGTTGGGACCTGATTCTTGAATACGGCGTTGGCGCTGCTACAGTGAGTAGCTATTGGAGTCAGTATCTAAACGAATTCCTAAAGATCTTTGATATGTCTATCCCGTATCAATGGTTTCACTCACCGTTTGAAACCGATCCTCAAACGGGAGTAACAGGCATTATTAATATACCGGCAATATTTATTCTTTTGGTCCTATCGCTGTTGCTTATCCGTGGTACGAAAGGCTCTGCAGCAGTGAATAACATTATCGTTTTTGTAAAAGTTGCCATTATTCTTGTATTCGTAGCTGTTGGCTGGAGCTATATCAGACCGGAAAATCACACTCCATTTATTCCAGATCCAACTAAATACACAAATCCCGAAACAGGGGTGACTACAAACTTTGGCGGAATTATGGGCTTGCTGGGAGCAGCCGGTATCGTTTTTTTTGCATTTATCGGATTTGACGCGGTGTCAACAGCAGCGCAGGAAACAAAAAATCCAAAGAGGGCAATGCCAATCGGTATCCTGGGTTCGTTGGCTATTTGTACTGTTCTTTATATTCTTTTTTCATGGGTGTTAACCGGTGTGGCAAGCACTGAAGATTTCCGCACCCATGGAAAAGAGGCTTCAGTTACTTATGCCATCCAACACCTTGAAGGAAGCACCGTTGGCGGTGAATGGGTCCCGAAGTATGGATGGCTTGCCAACCTGATCACCGTAGCAATCCTTGCTGGTTTTTCTTCAGTGATACTCGTAATGCTGTTAGGGCAGTCCCGGGTGTTTTTCTCTATGAGCCGTGATGGACTTGTTCCTAAAGTATTTTCACAAGTGCATCCGAAATACAGGACTCCTTACAAAGCAAACCTTATATTTTTCGTATTGTCATCTTTGTTCGCTGGGTTTGTTCCGGCGGATGTTGTTGGTGAAATGACAAGCATCGGAACTTTGTTTGCTTTTATTCTTGTTTGCGCAGGCGTATGGATCATGAGAGTAAGACATCCGGAGATACCAAGACAATTCAAGGTCCCGGCACTTCCAGTTGTAGCGATATTGGGAATTGTTGTTTGTGCCGCAATGATATTTGGCTTAGGGTGGACAAACTGGCTGAGATTATTTGGATGGCTTGCTATAGGGATGATCATTTATTTTGCTTATAGCATAAGAAATAGTCATTTGCAGAAAGGTAAACCCTAAACATATTTATTTCTTTTAATAGAAACCGTTCCATGCACCGGAGCGGTTTTTCTTTTTGACACATTGCCTTACTTTTGCAACCCAAAAGCGATTTTAGATTTTCGATTTCAGATTTAAAATAGTACTGAACTCCAACTAAATCCGGAATCTAAAATCTGCAATCTGAAATCTATTTATAATGGGAAGAATATTCGAAGTAAGAAAAGCCAGCATGTTTGCCCGCTGGGACAGGATGGCAAAACAGTTTACCCGTATTGGT
Organism: Chitinophagaceae bacterium; assembly: GCA_025929635.1. Taxonomy (GTDB): domain Bacteria; phylum Bacteroidota; class Bacteroidia; order Chitinophagales; family Chitinophagaceae; genus VBAS01. The sequence goes on along the minus strand of JAICPX010000263.1, from coordinate 3,949 downwards.
AAAGAAATAGTGATTGCGGTAAAAGCCGGCGGACCCGACCCTGCTACAAACGCCGCTCTTCGACGTTGTTTCCAAAATGCGCGGAGCGTTGGCATGCCAAAAGACCGCGTGGAAGCCGCCATTAAAAGAGCACAGGGAAAAGAATTAATAAATTATGAAGAGATCCTTTATGAAGGTTATGGTCCGCACGGTGTTGCCATATTGGTCGAAACCGCTACCGATAATCATGTACGCACCGTTGCCAATGTAAAATCTCATTTTACCAAAGGTGGTGGAGCATTAGGAAATAGCGGTTCCGTCTCTTTTCAATTTAAGAAAATGGGAGTTTTCAAATTGAAACCCGAAGGGCTGAACATTGAAGATCTCGAGTTTGAATTGATCGATCATGGTCTCGAAGAATTGGGTGAAGCCACCGGCGAGAATGGAGAAAATATTTTAGTGGCCCGCTGTGCATTTACCAATTTTGGAAATATGCAGAAGGCCCTCGAAGAAAAAAACATAACGCCCATCAGTGCTGAAGTCGAATGGATCCCGTCTACAACTGTTCCTGTAAATGACGAGCAAGCTGAAGCAGTCAGCAAATTGATAGAGAAGTTAGAGCAGGATGATGACGTGCAAAAAGTGTTTCACAATATGGGATGATGAAACTACACTCTGCGTGGATCACCCATAAGAAATTTTCCGGTGAATCTGAAATACGCATCCGAAGTATTCTTTCCCGCCCTCCCATCTTCAAGCAAATGGGCGCCGGCGAGGTTCAACATCTTTTGTAATTCTCTCGCTCTCTCAACAACACGGGTTGGAGCAAATGTTACCGTTTCACCTAATTGTATTATCAGATCAAGCCTGTCGGGGATCTCAACGGGCGCCGATTGTGTTTCCGCAAGACGTCTTAATAAGATTGCAGCACCACATTGTTTTGAAACGGCCGTAGAACTATAAACACCATCTGCTATAAACTTTCCTTTTGTATAGTGATTACTGAAACTCCACAGATAAGGTGAGTTGATATTGATTGATGATCGATGATAACCATACCCGTTATAACCTTCCAGTTTAAATAACATACCGGGAACACTCCAGTCGGTCCAGGTTGAAAGATCAGAGAGTGCGTCTTCGGCACTGAACTCCCAGGTAAAAGGCGGGTTGCCGGTCCTCGGCCTGTTCTTCGGTACCCGAACAGTACGTGCCGTTAACGGATCACCATTATGCAGGTGTTTTTTGAAATCGCATCCTGCTTCAAGACTGTGTGTGATACCAATAAAGTGCCACGGTATTCCTACTTTGATTGATAAAGCTTCATAGCGATTTTTGCCACTGAGAATTCTGTTAACGATCGGTTTTATTTCAGGGAGCTTATCCGGTTTGATGACACAGGTATCAAAAAGACGCTGGTATTCAGCAGCAGCCTGCGGTGTAAATGAAAATGCCATAACAAAATTTTTAGTTCGGTGATAAATGATTTTGAAAAAGCTTGGGTTGCTACTAAACAGGTCCCTGGGAGATTTCAAGAGTGCAGGTAATGCAATTTAAAATAAAAATCAGTAAGAAAAAATCTTTAACAGTATGATCCAGAATTCAAAAGATCAATAAGCCTGCAAACTGTAATTTTATCAAGTGAATAACAGACCCGTAATACTTTTTGATGGTGTTTGCAATCTGTGCACGGGAAGTGTACAATTCATCCTAAAAAGAGATAAGGAAAAAAAGTTCCTGTTTGCTTCGCTTCAATCAAACTATGGACAAGATCTTTTAAAACAATTCGATCTTTCAACTAATACCTTCAATTCTTTTATACTCTACCAGGATGAGAAAATTTACACGAGATCGACTGCGGCAATAAAGATGTTTCAGCAACTCAAAGGCTGGATATGGGTAAAGATCTTTTGGGCCGTTCCAAAATTCATTCGCGATGCTGTCTACAATTTGATCGCAAACAATCGCTACAAATGGTTTGGCAAAAAGGAAGCATGTTGGCTGCCAACACCGGAATTGAAGGCAAGGTTCCTGGATTAGAATAGTTAGAAGTAATGCTGCCCGGTAAAGCATGCATTGATATAATTATCAATCTGCAGGTAAGAGGACCTCATAACTCTTTCCTGACCTTACTGGTAACGAGGTTGATCGTAACCATGGATTTAAAAGCTTAAGTGTTTTATAATTCGTCCCGTTATCAAGCGCAAATTGAACGAGATCAGTGACACTTGAAGTGATAATTATTTTCCTGGTCTCGACAGGCTGGTAAAGCTCTTCCTGCTCCAATTCGAAACCCAGTTCTTTTGAGTTTTCAACAAGGTGCTTGAATGCAAGTATCCGGAACATATAGCGGTTTGTTTCCTCCGGCAACAGAAGATCGTAGTAGTAATTTGTTTGCTGAAGTTTCGCTTGAGCTGAATATCCTCCCTGGCCGCAATTATACGAGGCTGCAGCAGCTGTCCATGATCCAAATTTATTATAGGCATTCTTTAAATATCTGCAGGCTGCATCGGTTGAGCGGATAATATCACGCCGGGTGTCTACCTGTTTGTTTACTTCCAGCCCGTATGCCGGGGCCGTATCGGGCATGAACTGCCAAAAACCCACTGCGCCAACACGTGACGTGGCATTAGCAAGCATATTACTTTCAGCAATACATAAATATTTAAAATCAGCTGGAACACCATTCGCTTTCAATCTTTCTTCTATAACCGGAAAATATCGGTTTGAAAGCTTTAAAATGAATAATATATTATTTTGATAATAGTAATTGAACAATATCTCCCGGTCCAATCGTTCTCTGATATCCCATTTGTTTAGTGGAACTTTCTCCCCTGCAAAATCAATTTTATCGGGAAGAGAAGGGGCATACCATTTTGTTTCTCCTATTTTTTCCTCTGTCCCGCTTCGCAAGTTTTCAAAAGAAAGCTGTGTAATAATGAACAGACAGACAAAAAAACCAGTTACAAAATTGAAGACGGTTTGGATCGCAGCTTTCATGGTAGTTTTTGAGAGTTTGAGCTACAATAATCAGGCTCAAATTATGGCAAACGAAAATCTACGCGAAGCAGATAATTTAAGTTCTAACAGTTATAGCAATTCCGGCTCCTGGTTTGACGCGGTTTGTATTAATTTGTTCCTATAACAATTCCACTTGCCCGGTATTTACCGATCTCAAGTTTATAAATCAAGGCTCCGTGACGAACAGGTCCTGTATACTGAACAATTGACGCCACATTGGCTTCGAGAAATTTTGACTGACTATGAATTTTTATACCATTGGATAAATAAAATTCTATAGTAGCCAATCCAGATACTGGACTTATGATCTTTAAATTGAATTGCTTCTCATATGGATTGGGAAACGCAGAAACAACCAGTGATCTTTTCTCAGGAGCATTTTTTGTCGTGAAATTGTTTGTCAACCAACTGGACGATGAGAATGGAAGTGTTCCAATCAAAATCCTGCAACCGTCAAATGCTTCGTTGATCCGTGCAACTGCTGCCTGTACATCAGGCGGTGTCACAGATGCATTTACTCCACCCAGGACATCATTTGCCGAGTGGAATAATCCGGAAACATCAGGCGAATATCCATTGTTGCTATTCAGATAAACAACCACACTGTGTGGCAGACCAAATTTCACCGCGGTACCGATAGGAATTCCGCTGCCACAAGATGTTTGCGCCTCGGTAACGAGGGTATCGTTTGTCAGATAAACATTTCCTAAAGTGTTACTTGTTCGCAGATTGGTCCGCACAAATCTTGAACAATCCAAACATACATTCATTTCAGGTAAAGACTGCACCGATCATCTGCAGCGATATCTTGAAATGGAAAAGATCAGGTTTGCCGATTTTACCTACACTATCGACGTAAATGAAAATCTCGCCACCGATGAAATACAAATGGCCCCGATGTTAATTCAACCTTTTGTTGAAAACGCTATCTGGCATGGTTTGATGCACAAGG
>JAICPX010000663.1 GCA_025929635.1 Chitinophagaceae bacterium | reverse complement strand
ATCGCTGCGATGTTCAACGTTCCCAGCGGCAGTGAGCCGAGAAAACTTATGAGCATACCGATAAAAAATATCTTTATTAATCGCACCGTGCGAATGTACAAACTAACAGGTAAGAAGAATAACAGTTATGTGTACACCTGAGAGGCCTGCTTAACTTTTCCTGGCAAAAATCGAAAGCTCTATGGATACATCGTCAGAAAGGGAAAAGCTGCTTCCACCGACACAGAATTCCCTTCGGTTAAGTTTGAAATCACCTTTGAAAAGAATCCCCCCGTCTTTACTGGTTTGTGTAAATGGGAAACTGATCTCTTTAGAAACGTTTTTTATAGTGATGACGCCAAACATGTACAGGTAGCCCTCCTTATTGGTTGCTGTGATCTTTGTTGATCTGAAACTGATCTTTGGGTATTTTTCAACATCAAAATATTCGGCTTTTCTTAAGTGATTATCCCGCGCTTCAATATCCGTATCCACCGTTTTGGCATCAACGGTAACGTTGAAACTGGAACCGGATAGATCTGCAGGATCGAAAGTAATGCTGCCGGCAAGTCCGTCAAAGGAACCACCCGTATTGATCCCAAAATTCTTGATCACAAAATGAACTTTAGAGCCTGCGTCCGTTGGAGTATAGGTTTGACCAAATGAAATAATTGTTACCAGTAAGGACAGCACAGTTAGACCTTTTTTCGACATAATAGATCGTTTGCTTATTGTTTTTTAGAACGTTTTTTTAACAAAAACCGTTGCTTTTTAAAATAAAAAAAGGAGGTTTAACAAAATAAAGCAACCTACAGGCTGATTTCGGCCGCTAATCATATTTCTCAAGCAGCCTGAAATGTCTTTTAGCATTTCTTAAAAAATCACGGCCTTTTTTGTAGGACCAGTAAGGAGTGCCGTTTTCGTGGTTGTGTTTGCTGATTTCAAACAACACTTTCCAGTGCTTTAATATTTCACGATAGGCCTGCCAGATATTCAGACCCGCATCATAAATATGATTGGGTTCAGCGCCGCAACCGTTGAATTCAAGGATTGAATAATTTCTCCCTTCTTTGAGGTCGTCAATTGACATGCACTTGATGTCATAACGACCGTAATAAAATTTATCGGTATAATGACTAAGCTCATCAAACACTTTATGCAGCTTTTCATCTGCCAGGTGATGAAGATCGATAAACCTTGCGCCACGATTATGATTGCCTGCATAGGAAAGATAAAAATGCTGATCTTTTTTTAGCACCCTGTTGAGACGGTGTTCATGCCGGTGTCTCATTTCTTCCAATCGGTATTTTGCACGGGGATGCTGCAATATCAACTCCCACAACGTTGACACGCCATCACCATAAACTTCAAGCAATTCCTTCTGAATCAGGCCGCTGATGGTTCCTTTCATTTGGGTTGGGTGCCGGTAATAAAAAACGCTTAGCTCAACAGGCATATCGATCAATTCCTGCACGATATATTCCACCGGTATCCTTTCATGATACTTCTTTAGTTGTTCATCATTATCGATCCTTCTGAATAAGATACCTTTCATACCCACATCTGGTTTTACTATGAAAGGATAATCAAAACCATTCTCGATCATCTTTTTCCTGACTTCGTCAAAGGGAAGATCATGAAGAATATAAATGGTTTTTGGGTACGAGTTTGGCGGTAACTGGTCATACATTTCTTTTTTGCTTTCGCCTTCAAAACCGCCAAATGTCAATGTCGGATTGGCTGCAGTAAAGAACCACAACGATCGCGCGCGCAGGCAAAACCAAAACCAGGCCGGGGCGAT
>JAICPX010000407.1 GCA_025929635.1 Chitinophagaceae bacterium | reverse complement strand
ATTTTAAAACAGGATTGCTATATGCAGGCAAACCAACGAATGAATTAATAGAATGAGTAAAGCTCTCTGCTTCGTTATATAACATCACGCTGGAACAATTGGATAGAGGAGCCGCCGCAAATCTTTTTTCTCAATTTAGCTTCCCAAAAAGCTTTGACGTGCTGGTAGAACCCGAAGCTGGATTTATCACACCTGAAAAAGCGATCAGGCTTTATGCCACTGAAGCAAAAAAGAACGGAGCTATTATCCATTCAAATGAAAAAGTGATCGAATGGAATAAGATCGGAAATAACGTAACAGTCAAAACCCACAGGCATACTTATCATGCCAATAAACTTATCATTACAGCAGGCGCCTGGGCCGGGAAGGTTATCCCGGCTATTGCTGATAAAATAAAGGTGACAAGACAATTTGTTGCCTGGATAAAAACCAGGGATGATAAAAAGTTTGCACTAAATAATTTTCCCTGCTGGATGATCGCCGATGACAACAAACGTGGATGTTATTATGGTTTTCCTTTACTGGATACAAACAAGTTTGGCGAACCAGCCGGCTTAAAACTGGCTCATCATTTTCCATTCCAGCCAACTGATCCGGATAATGTAAACAGGCAAACGACTAACGAAGACATTGAGAATCTAAGATATTGCTTAGATAATTATTTACCCGGCATTTCTGATTCTGTGCTGCATAGTAAAATATGTTTGTACGCCAATTCCCCTGATGAAAATTTTATTATTGATAAACTTCCGGGTTTTGAAGAAAATGTTTTCATAGCCTGTGGTTTCAGTGGTCACGGGTTTAAATTCGCCTCCGTTGCCGGAGAAATTCTGGCTGATCTCGCCATAAAAGGAAAAACGGAACTGCCGATCGGGTTTTTAAACGCAAAACGTTTCTCCTAGATTCTTTTTGTTTCTGTAAATTCACCGTCCAAATATTTTGCTTATGTCATCTCGTCGTCGTTTTATCAGGAACACCGGATTGTTTGCCGCCGGTTCTGCTCTTCTACCAGCTACAGGCACTGCAGGTTTTTCCTATTTTAAAAATAAAGTATCTCCTGCCGATACATTGAACATTGGCGCTATTGGCATCAATGGAATGGGCTGGAGCAACTTGACCGCCGCAATAAAAGTGCCTGGTGTAAATGTTGTCGCGCTGTGCGACGTGGACAAGAATGTACTGGATAAGAGAATGAATGATCTATCAAAGTTGAACGTGGATGTTTCAAAAGTGAAAGCCTATGGCGATTACAGGAAGCTGCTGGAACAAAAAGATGTAGATGCGGTGATCATCGGTACTCCCGATCACTGGCATGCATTGCAAATGATACATGCAGTTGAAGCAGGCAAGCATGTGTATGTTGAAAAACCGGTTGGCAATTCAATTGAAGAATGTCGCGCCATGGTTGCCGCTCAAAAAAAGTACAATAAAATAGTGCAGGCTGGGCAATGGCAACGAAGCCAGCAACATTTCAGGGATGCGGTTGATTTTATACGAACAGGACAATTGGGAAATATCCGGACAGTAAAAGTTTGGTGTTACCAGGGATGGGTAAAACCTTCTGCAAAAGTTCCCGATTCAGATCCGCCACCGGGTGTTGACTATGAAATGTGGCTGGGACCGGCACCCAAACGAAAATTCAATACCGGGCATTTTCATTTCCAGTTTCGTTGGTTTTGGGATTATGCAGGTGGCTTGATGACTGACTGGGGCGTGCATTTAATGGATTATGCCGTGTTTGGAATGAATGCTGATGTTCCAAAAACTGTTTCTGCATTGGGCGGATATTTTGCTTATCCAGATCTCTACCAGGAAACACCCGATACGATGGGAGCGTTGTACGAGTTCGATAAATTCAATTTGATTTGGGATCATGCCATGGGAATCGATAATGGTTTGTTTGGAAAAGATCATGGCATCGCATTTATAGGGAATAACGGGACATTGGAATTGGACCGCGGGGGTTGGGAAGTGATACCTGAAAAAGGAAGCAAAGAAAAAGTGTTGGTAGAAAGAAAAAAACCAACTGATAATGGTTTGTTGAAACATTGGGAGAATTTTGTCGCGGCTATTAAATCAGGCAGGCAGGAAGATCTTAATTGCCCGATTGCAACCGGCGCACATATCGCTACCGTTTGTCAATTGGGAAATATTGCATACCGAAGCAAGGAAAAGATCACATGGGATAAAGCAAAACAACAATTGACAAATGAAAAATTAAATCAACAATATCTCCAGGCTCATTATCACAATGGATACAAGTTGCAAAAGGTTTAATCCTGTTGAAAAAAAGATTTATACGTAAATAAATTACTCACAGATCTTAAGAAAATAATAATAGATTTTTCCCCTTCTTTTAAACCCTCCCGGTTTTATCACGTCTGTTATAAGCAAAGGCACCAACCCGATAACTCCACTCTAAGAACAAATTGATTTTCAATCAAAGAAAACGCATTAATACGATGATTTGCTGATTGGCACAGTTTTTTATTTATGTAGCAACAGCAAAGTCCTTAGTTGAAATTTTTATTAATCAAAAACGATCATCTATGAAGACAATGCAAAAAACAATCGCCCTAACCCTGACAGTTCTTTTTTCAGTTGTTGGATTTTCCCAGGTAAATCTTGGTTTAAAGTCAACAACACAGGCAGCAACAAATGCAACAGTGAATGCAAATGCAGTGAAAGTAAGACCTGTTGTCACTACAGCGACTCAATCAACTAAAGCAGCTGTAGCAACAACAACAAATACCGCCACTGCAGTGAAAACAAAAACGGTAACCACTGTTGATGCAAAGACGACAAAAGCTGTTGAAGCAACTAACGGTGTCAAAAATGACGTAAAAAGCAGTGCTGACATAAATGCCACAGCGGCCGCTAATGCACAAGCTTCTGCAAATGCATCTGCGCAGGCACAGGAAAATGCTGCACCTAATTCGGTTGTTCATGCCGATGTAAATTCAGCTACTTCAGCCAACGCAAAAACTGAAGTTTCGGTAAACGGCAAGAATACAATTGAAACAACTGAAAGAGCAGCAACAAATATTGAGGCCGCTGCCGAAAAGAAAGCGGATGCAACAGTAGAAAAAACAAAAGAGATAAAAGCAAAAGCTGAAGCTGAAACAAAGTCAGGTGTAAAAGCGACGAAAGAAACGGCTACATCTGTGAAGCCAAAGGCCAATGCTTCTGTTTCAGGTGAAGTGAAATCCGAAACCAGGGTGAAAGCTTCAAAGAATTAAATCCATATTCTGAATTTCTCTCGTTATCCTTCATCCGATATAATCTGTCTCGCCTGAGGCGGGACAGATTATCCTTAACGAAAATTCATTGTAAAATGGCGTATATGAGACAAATAGGATTCGTATTGCTTTTTATGTTATCAGTTTGCATTATTAACGCGCAAACCGATTCAACTGAAAAAACAAGAACAGGATTTAAGATCAGTGCAAATTATAATACAGGTCTTAATTATTACGGCAGGATTGACAGTCTTCATAGCAGCGGTTTTTTCCCATTAGCAGAATTGTGGTTCAATGAAAAATTTTATATCAATGCCGCGCCGGTTTTCGTAAACAACGCAGCAGTATCCTTCCAATATGCAGGAACGGTCGCGTCGGCCGGTTACCAATTTAATACTGATGATAAAGTATTCGGGAACATCTACGTGGTAAAACCTTTTTACCAGGAAAGTGCTGAGCTTGTTCAATCCGCATTAAAGGCACAAGCCGGGATGACGATCACGTTACTAAATAAGGTTTTGAATGTAACTGGTGGTGGTGATGTAAAATTCAGTGATAAAACAGACTTTGGACTAACCGCAGGTCTTGATCATATTTTCAGACACCAAATAAATGATAAATCAGTTTTAGTGATCGATCCTTCTGTTTATGTTAATGCAGGTACACAACAATTCACAAAGAGTTATTTAAAGAAGAGTAGCGGTTTTATATTCTTCCCGGGAAATGAACAAGTGGTTACCGAATCTGCTCAGCAATTCAATATTCTTTCTTATGAATTTTCTGCACCGGTGATCCTTGCAACAGGAAAATTTCAATTGCTGTTCACCCCGGCTTATGTGATGCCACAAAATCTTATTGTAGTTGAAGGACGACCCGACCTGTCTGAACGAGGAGAGAATTTATTTTATGCAACGTTCGGCGCAAAAATGAGTTTCTAGTCACGCAATAGCCGGACAGCTCTATGAGAGCGGAGGGGCTGCATTTATTGCAGCTCCCTTTTTATTGCTTCAACTGTCTTCTTTTCGCTGCCAACAAAGATCTTATGGTCCCAGATAATGACCGGTCTTTTTAAAAAAGTGTATTCATCTAAAATGTACTGGCGATAATCATTTTCAGTTAACTTTTTATCCTTTAGTTTCCATTCCTTGTATTTGATGGCACGCCGGCTGAATAGCGCTTCAT
>JAICPX010000384.1 GCA_025929635.1 Chitinophagaceae bacterium | reverse complement strand
TAGGTGAATTGATAGGGTCGGAATTTCCCAATGAAATAATAACGGTCGGCGGCCATTTGGATTCGTGGGATGCAGGTGAAGGAGCACATGATGACGGTGCAGGATGCGTGCAAACAATCGAAGTATTAAGGGCCTTTAAAGCCATCGGCTATAAGCCAAAACGTACCATCCGTTTTGTTTTATTTGCTAATGAAGAAAATGGTTTACGCGGTGGCAATAAATATGCAGATGAGGCAAAAGCAAAAAATGAGAAGCACCTGTTTGCTTTGGAAAGTGATGCAGGCGGATTTACACCCAGAGCATTCGGATTTACAATGACCAATGAACAATTTGCCAAGGTCTCTCAATGGAAACCGTTAATAGCGCCTTATGGTTGCAGCGAATTCAATCGTGGTGGCGGCGGTGCAGATATCGGGCCTTTAAGAAGAGCAATCCCGACAACAGCATTGGGAGGATTATCTCCGGACTCACAACGTTACTTCGATATCCATCATGCAAGAAATGATGTGTTTGAAAATGTAAACAAACGGGAACTGGAATTAGGCGCTGTGAATATGGCAGCGTTGATCTATTTGATCGATAAGTATGGATTGTAGAGATTATTGATTATTTATTAGTGTTGCGAAAGCTAATAATTGATAATTTATTCAAGAAGTTTATTAATAGCTGAGCTGACAGACGCAAAATGAAAGGAATCTATGACCTTCTGCATCTGTTTCTTTATTTCTTGCGTGCATAATTTACCAATAGACCCCTCATGCGTATGATGAATTGATGTGTCGTACCTGAAATTACCCGATTCAATAGCCAGCCCTACTTTTTTATAGGCATCGCGGAATGGCATTCCTGTAATTACCAGCTTATTGACTTCCTCAACGCTAAATAAGTATTTATATTTTTCATCATTGAGCATATCCTTTTTGATCTCAACATTGCTAAGCATTAAACCTGTCATTTCAATACAATCTTTCAAATTTCCAAATGCAGGAAATAAATGTTCTTTTAGTAATTGCAGGTCACGATGATAGCCAGAAGGAAGATTTGTGGTCATCATTGTAATTTCATTCGGTAAAGCTTTAATGCGATTACAATGACTTCTTATCAATTCAAATACATCGGGATTTTTTTTATGCGGCATGATGCTGCTTCCTGTCGTCAACTCTGCAGGGAAAGATATAAAGCCAAAGTTTTGATTTAAATATAAGCATGCATCCATGCTAAGTTTGCCCAGTGTATCGGCAACATTGGCTAACGACTGCGCAACAATTCTTTCAGCTTTGCCTCTTCCCATTTGCGCATACACCACATTATAATTCAGATCATCAAAACCCAGCAATTTTGTTGTCAATGCCCGGTTGATCGGGAAGGATGATCCGTAACCAGCGGCAGAACCCAATGGATTCTTATTAACCACATCGTAAGCTGCTTTCAGGGTGATCGTGTCATCAACTAAACTTTCAGCATAAGCGCCAAACCATAAGCCGAAAGAAGAGGGCATTGCTAATTGCAAATGTGTATAGCCCGGCAACAAATGATCTTTATATTTCTCACTTTGCGTTTGAAGTAATTCAAATAGTGATTGAATTGCTTTTACCAGTTCTTCTATTTCATTTCTTAAAAATAGTTTTATGTCAACAAGCACCTGGTCATTACGGCTTCTTGCAGAATGAATTTTTTTACCCGTATCACCCAGCTTTTGCGTTAGCAATAATTCAACCTGAGAGTGAATGTCCTCGACGTCGTCCTGCAATCTGAACTCACCTTTTTCTATTAGTTTGTAGATGGTTTTTAGATCTTGCTGAAGTTGTGTTAATTCATTTTTAGTAAGCAAGCCAACTGATTCCAGCATTTGAATATGAGCTAAAGAACCCAGTACATCAAAGGAAGCTAAATACATATCCATCTCACGGTCCTTACCTACCGTAAACGTTTCCACCTGCTTTAATGATCCTTTATCTTTTTGCCAGAGTTTCATAAAACTTCATTCAATAGTTGAATATACAACTCAATCCCGTTTTTTATCTCATCTATATAGATAAACTCATCTGCAGTATGACTTCTTGCACTGTCGCCGGGACCAATCTTCAAAGCAGGACAACTCATCAATGCCTTGTCTGATGTAGTAGGAGAGCCGTAGCAAGTTCTTCCCAGCTTCAGTCCTGCTTTTACAATAGGATGATCCAATGCAATAGCGCTTGACCGTAATCTTGTACTTCTTGGCTTTACTTCGCTTTGCACATTTGATTTTATAATGTCGAGCACTTCTTCAAATGTATAAAGCTCATTTACCCGGCAGTCAACAACGTATTTACATTGGCCCGGTATAACGTTATGTGCCTTATTATCGGTTTCTATTACCGTGACCGTTGTTTTATTTGGTCCAAGCAGATCAGAAATCTTATCGAACTTGTATGACTTGAACCATTCAATGTCTTTGATTGCTTTGTAAATGGCATTGTCTCCTTCTTCTCTTGCTGCGTGACCGGCTTTTCCGTTAGCGACGCAATCCAATACCATCAACCCTTTTTCAGCAACTGCCATTTGCATTTGAGTTGGCTCACCAACGATCGCAAACCCGATAGCTCCAAGCTGCGGAAGTAACGATTCGATTCCATTGTGTCCGGAAATTTCCTCTTCTGCGGTGGCCGCCAGGACCAGGTTGTATTTCAGGTTCTCCCGTTCAAAGAAATAAAGAAAAGCGGCGATCAATGAAACCAGGCTGCCTCCCGCATCATTGCTGCCAAGACCAAAAAGCTTTCCTTCTTTTTCAATCGGTGCAAAAGGATCAAGCGTATATCCTTTGTTTGGTTTTACGGTGTCATGGTGGGAGTTCAGTAGTATGGTAGGCTTTGCGTTGTCGAAGTATTTATTTCTTGCCCAGACATTATAAAGAAATTGTTCGGTTTGAGCTCCTTGTTTATCCAGGAAAGTTTTGATTAAAGCAGAACTGTTATCCTCCTCTTTGCTGAATGAAGGTGTAGCAACTAATTTTCTCAGCAAATCAATTGCATCGGCCTGCAATATGGAAGTATCTTTACTCATTCGTAATAGTGGTACCCGATGTGCCGGCGATTAATGCAACCAGGTTCTCTGCTTTGCCAATTATCACTTCATTCACTCCGCTGTTTAATGCCGCAAAAGCGTTATCCAATTTTGGTATCATCCCGGCAAATATTTTTTCTTCTGCTTTTAATTGCCTGTAGTAGGCAGGATTGATTTTATTAATTAGCGTGCTTTCATCATCGGCATCCAGCAATACACCGGCTTTTTCAAAGGAATAAATGAGTTTCACTTCATATTCACTGCTCATTGCTTTTGCTAATTCCTGTGCAATGGTATCAGCATTGGTATTCAGCAATTGTCCGCTCATATCGTGAGTGATTGGTGCGAATACAACCGAAAGATTTTGCTCCAACAGGTTTTTTAGTAAAGGAACGTTCACAGCATCTACATCGCCTACGTACCCAAAATCGATTGCGGGATGTTTTCTTTTATGAGCAAGAATGAGGTCACCATCAACGCCGCAAAGGCCCATAGCATTACACGCAAAACGTTGTAACTGTGCAACAATATTCTTATTTACATAACCAGCATACACCATGGTTACGATCTTTAAAGTTTCTGCATCAGTTATTCGCCGGCCATCAATAAGCTTCTGTTCCACTTTCATTTTCCCGGCCAGCTTTGTTGCCAGTTTGCCACCTCCATGCACCAGTATCTTCTTGTCTTCAATTACTGCAAATGCTTTTAGGAATGATGAAAGTTTTTTTTCATCATCAATAATATTCCCGCCGATCTTAACGATGTACAATGGCTGCATGTGGTTGTTTTTTCGTTTTTTCCAGGATTTTGCGGGCTTCATCTATACAATTCTTTTCTGTGCTTATAGGGTACGTCTTTTTTTGCTGCGCCCAGTTTTTCTCAAATGAAAAGTAATTGATTTCTGTCGGATCAAATCCCATCAATTGCCATCGCACTGTCTCCAGAAATATTTTCCAGCGAGGGTAATAAAAATCTTTCAGCAGTCCGGACCATTCCTTGTGGGCATAATCTTTCAACATGGTTCCGGGGTCATCAGGGCCCCACCATGTTATTAATACACGGGCATTCCATTCGCAAAGATCTTTCTCGGTGTCGGAATTGCTAAAATCCCTTGCTTCTTTCAGCCAGCGACCAAGCATAAATGCAGGATGTGAAGATAACAATTCATCTTGCCGAAGAAGAAGTTCTAAAAATGCCTTGCTATGTTTGTTAAAGCTCTTTATATCTTTTTCATAAAAGGCTTTGACGATCTCGTCATATTTCATTTGACCGCGATTGGCTATCACCTGCCTGGTGATATCAATCAGGTCATACCGGTATGTGTCCCGGCCACCAAGGTCTTCACCGGCAATCAGGAACAGCGTTGCCGCCCTTTCAAGTAAAGAGTTATCATAAAAAAGATAACGGGTAGACCAGGTCGATGCACCGACGACTTTTAGCGAGGGCCTCGCGCAAAATATGGACTCGTTGGGTCCTTCGCGATATGAATTTTCGCTGGAGTAAACACTATCGAGCAAATGATACCACGCCTGGATGACCTGTTCATTTTTTTTGCCATAACGATAGAAAGTATATTCAGGCAACCATTCTTTTACGTTAAATTGACCGGGGCGCCAGGCGGCATCAAAGATCATATCGTACACGACAGGGTTGTTACAAATTCCTTCCGGAGCAGCGCCGATGCCTTTTACGAACTTACGATAGGG
>JAICPX010000378.1 GCA_025929635.1 Chitinophagaceae bacterium | reverse complement strand
CTACTGGACAGATGGGAAAAATGACAGGCGTATATTTTATGTGGCAAGTTCTTATTTGCATTGTCTTGATGCAATGAACGGCCACTTGATAAAAAGTTTTGGAGACAGCGGCCTGGTGGATCTGCATAATGATCTTGGCCGTGAAGCGGGTGATCTTTTTGTAACGGCCACATCGCCCGGAATTATCTATAAAGACCTGTACATACTTGGATCACGAGTGGATGAAGGCGCCGCAGCAGCACCGGGACATATTCGTGCCTATGATGTAAGGACCGGCAAATTGCGCTGGATATTTCATACCATTCCTCAACCCGGCCAGGTTGGTTATGAAACATGGGAAGATCCCAATGCATATAAACATGTTGGTGGAGCCAATAACTGGAGTGGGTTAACGCTTGATGAAAAGAGAGGAATTGTTTTTGCACCGACTGGTTCGGCTTCTTACGATTTTTATGGGGGTAAACGAAAAGGACAGAATCTATTTGCCAATTGTTTGCTGGCATTAGATGCCGAAACGGGAAAGCGCAAATGGCATTTTCAGTTCATTCATCATGATCTCTGGGATTGGGACCTGCCTGCGCCACCAGTATTGGTTACGGTTAAAAAAGATGGAAGAGATATTGACGCCGTTGCACAGGTAACAAAGCATGGAATGGTCTGGTTATTTGAAAGGGAAACCGGTGATCCTGTTTACCCGATAAATGAAGTGCGTGTAGATACAAGTTCTGAATTGACTGGTGAAAAAGTCTGGCCCACGCAACCTATCCCAACATTTATTAAACCATTTGTCCGGCAAACGTTTACCGTAAATGATATCAATCCCTATTTGCCGGATACGTCAATCGCAAAACTGAAAAAAGATCTTGAGGGATATCGGTATGGAAAAATGTTTATCCCGCCGGGAAAGAAACCACATGTCGAATTTCCCGGGTTTGATGGTGGTGCCGAATGGGGCGGGCCGGCTTATGACCCTGAAACTGGTTTGCTGTATGTAAATGCAAACGAAATGGGATGGGTCGTTGCAATGAATGATGTCAGGAGTGAATCGGCAACGATAAAGGAAAATTATGGACAGGCAGGGTTAAGGCTTTATCAAAAGTATTGTATCAGTTGTCATGGTGATGATAGAAAAGGAGCCGGAAATTTCCCAACGCTTATCAACTTGCAGGCAAGGTACCGCGACGCAGACATCGTTTCATTACTTTCGACAGGCAGACGAATGATGCCATCGTTCAACTATATAACAAAAGAGGAAAAAGAAGCTATTACCAGTTATGTGCTCGAACTAAAAGAGAAAGAGTTAAAAGAATTTGATCGTCCTCCTCAGCCGCAGGATGAGTACAGGTCTGTGCCTTATGTGATGGCGGGCTACAATAAATTTTTAAGCCCTGAAGGTTATCCCGCTATTGGTCCTCCGTGGGGAACATTAACCGCCATCGATCTGAATACGGGTGATCATGTTTGGAAGACCACCCTGGGAGAGTACCCGGAATTAAAAGCAAAGGGTGTTCCTCCAACCGGCACAGAAAATTATGGCGGGCCGGTTGTCACAGCAGGTGGCGTTCTATTTATTGCAGCAGCAAAGGATAGTAAGATAAGAGCATTCAATAAATACAATGGAAAACTATTGTGGGAATATGACCTGCCCGCAGCGGGATTTGCCACACCTTCAGTTTATGAAGTGAATGGAAAGCAATTCCTGGTAATTGCTTGTGGTGGAGGAAAATTAAAAACAAGATCGGGCGACGCATATATTTCATTCGCCTTACCGGATTAAACTGAATGATCAAAGGGGATGCAGGATCTTTCTTGATGCTTTTCTTTCAGCAATAAAGATTGCCGTTAGTATAGTAATAAGCACTACGCTGTATTCAACGCCATTCAGGGATCTCCCTACTACGAACCATCCGTTTTCCCTATGCACCGTTATAATGCCTGTGATCAGTATTATCATTTCTCCAATACAAAAGATTCTTACAAAATATCGGAAGAACGTGAGTATGCCTCCGACCAGTTCAAATAAAGTGACTGCCCAGGCCAACATAAATCCAAACGGAAAGCCTTTTCCCTCCAGGAACTCACCAAAACCGGGAAGCGTATTGTTATAGACCCTCACCGCCGCGTGAAGAATAAAGACGATCCCGATCATCATTCGAAGAGCAGCAATAGAATAGTTGGGCTTGAACAGGTTGGCAATATTCATTCACTTAGTTCATGTGCTTCTTTCCAAAAAAATAGATCAGCATAAGATAAAGACCAATTGCAATGACCATGGAAACAATAACAGACCAGATAGTAATGCCGTGATTGAATTTTAATAAATACTGGTCAAGAAGATTGTAAAGCACAACTGCGATAATAACAATGATGATTCTTTCTCTTTCTTGCATAACGGCGGTTTTAAATTACGAATTATTCTTGCATGAAAGGGTTTTTCGAGGCTCAGAGGCAGGACAAAATTAGAAAACAATCTTACAATTTCATATCCGCGATGATCGCTTTTATTTTCTCATCCAGTGCCGCATTGGTCTTATCAAAATCAGCTGCACTATTCAGCTTTGTGTTTATGCTAAAGTAAAATTTGATCTTAGGCTCCGTACCGCTTGGTCTTGCGCTTATTTTGCTTCCGTCATCCAATACAAACTGGAGCACATTTGACCTGGGGAGTTTGATTTCCCACTCGTCGCCTGTCTTCAGGTTCTTACCCTTTCTTGTTTCATAATCCAACAGCTTTACCAGGTCAGCACCGGCCAGCGTCTTTGGAGGATTGTTCCGGAAACCAGCCATCATATCAGCTATTTGCTGCTGTCCATCCATTCCTTTCTTAGTGATTGAAATAAGGTGCTCTTTATAAAACCCATATTGAACATACAGATCGATCAGCTTTCCGAACAAGCTACGGCCTTTATCTTTTTCATAAGCCGCCATTTCACAAAGCAGTGCAACAGCGCTGATCGCATCCTTATCCCTTACCTTATCACCGATCATCAAGCCATAGCTTTCTTCGCCGCCGACCACATAATGTTCTTTTCCTTCCTTTTCTCTTATCAGTTCTGCGATCCATTTAAAACCCGTCAATACATTATAACATGTAATATCATTCTTCTTTGCGATCTCATCGATAAGCTCGGTTGTTACGATCGTTTTTATCACCATATCATTTGCTTTCGCAACACCCTTTGCCTTCCTGGCTTCTATCATATAATTAAAGGCGAGAACAGCGGTTTGATTACCATTTACCAATACCCAATTGCCATGATGATCTTTTACAGCAATCCCCACACGATCGCTGTCGGGATCGGTGCCCAATAGAATATCAGCATCCAGTTCCTTAGCTTTCTTTAGCCCGATACTCATCGCCTCACTTTCTTCAGGATTGGGATAAACAACAGTTGGAAAATCGCCGCTGATATTGGCTTGCTCTTCCACGATATGCACATTGGTGAAACCAAAACGCTCCAGTACTTGAGGCACCATTGTTATTCCCGTTCCATGTATCGGGGTATAAACGATCTTGAGATCTTGTTGCCTGGCGATCACTTCCGGGTATACACTCAAATTTTTCACCATTTCGATATAAGCTTCATCAAGCTCTTTGCCGATGATGGTTATGTTCTTTTCACCACCACTCCATTTTACATCGTCTACTGATCCTATCTTTTCTACTTCTTTGATCACGTTTTTATCATGCGGTGGTACCAACTGTCCTCCATCATTCCAATAGGCTTTGTAACCGTTATACTCTTTTGGATTATGTGAAGCGGTGCAAACAACACCGCCCTGGCAACCAAGATGACGAATGGCAAATGAAAGCTCGGGGGTGGGGCGCAATGCTTCAAACAGAAATACTTTTATATCATTTGCAGCAAAAACATTCGCAGTTGTTTCGGCAAAAAAACGGCTATTATTCCTGCAATCATGGGCAATGGCAACCCGGACAGGACCACCCGGATAAGTTTGCAACAGGTAATTCGCGAAGCCCTGTGTTGCCATACCAACAGTATATTTATTCATACGATTGGTGCCCACCCCCATAATACCACGTAAACCACCCGTACCAAATTCAAGGTTTCTATAAAAAGCCTCGGCCAATTCTTTGGGATTTTCAATCTGCATTTTCCTGATCGCAGCCTTTGTTGCTGCGTCGAAATTCCCGGCCAACCAGCTGGTAGATCTTTCTTGTATCACTGCTTCCATTTACCAGATTTTAAATGTTATAATTTATGTCGCGATAGCTATCAGGATGGAAGTTATAGAATTTTATCTATTGGAACTAAAAGCTTAAGTAGACGTATTTTTGTTGAGAGGCGAATCCAAAGCAATCTCCTCAATCATTATTTGTAATTTGTAGTTATGAAGTCAGCACCTGTGCAAAACCCTTCGTCCCTTGCGTCGTCCCAACTAAGTCGGGGTGCTGTCAAAACTTTATTCAGCTTATGGTTGGCTAGCTTTATCTTTCCCTCATTTCTCAACGGTCAAACTGATACCAACCCGCGAAAATCATCGGATCGATCACCTTCATTAATAGATACTACCATTCATTTCAATCATTTTGCCCCAACGCCATCTCTACATCATACGCTTACGCCAGAACAAAAGAGAAAGAGACAATGGCTGATCGGTGCGGCAAATGTTGCCGGTTATGGGACGTCAATTCTGATATTCAATAACCAATGGTATAAGACCTATCCAAGGACATCCTTTCACACTTTTAACGATAGCAAAGAATGGTTACAGATGGACAAGCTGGGACATGTCTGGGCCTCTTACAATTCCGGCCGCGCCTCAACAGCAATGTGGAAATGGGCCGGGGTTGAATCCAAAAAAGCGACCTGGATAGG
>JAICPX010000007.1 GCA_025929635.1 Chitinophagaceae bacterium | reverse complement strand
ATGGCATAGACTATTGCCCACACAAGAAATGCGAAGATTAAACCAAATACCAAGAGTATAGTAAGTATGTCACCACCTGTTGCCTCTGTCATAAACGGTTAATTTAATCCATTTCTTAGTATTGCTGATGTTCTGAAACTGGATGTTAAGGATTTTATTTAGCGCTAACGTTATTTTGGACTAGCGGGAGGGATAACAAATAGTACGCTTCCGTCTTTTTGAGGTTCAATCATAATTTCCTTTACTACCTCATTTCTTATAGCAAATCCGTCAAATTCATCAATGTTGTTATAACCATTTTCACGAAGGAATTTTATTATTGAGGTTTTTACATTTATCATTTCCCCATCTTGTGAGCCAACAAATTGAAACCCTATTTTAATATTTTTGTCAGGAAACTCCCTAAAAAAGACTCTTAATTGTTCCGGTCTGACTTGACGGGGGAGCGTCCCGTATTGATTAATATCGCGTCCGGCTTGATTACCATAATTAGGTGCATTGTTCTGTATGCCACTTCCACCGCTATCTATTTTTTGTTCATTTTTTTGGATGGTTTTGGGTTTTCCGCTTGACGCAATTAACGGTACTTTTATAGTGTCGTGAATAATAACGGTATCAACTTTTGTGATTGACTGTACTGTAACAGCCTTGCATTCTACACACTCTTGCGCACCCCATAAAAATCTACTATTTAGCCCTTTCCCACATCTATAAAAATGATAGAAGCCGCTTACTACTACAAGCCCAAGAAGAATTATAAACAACCATTTCACTGGCCAATATTTAATGAATTGAATAAATACGGTTTCTTTTAAATCTGACATGGTATATCTGTTTTAACCTAAAAGGTAATAAAATGCCGTGAGAGGCACTTTTTACCTTTGGTCTAACAGGTATATAGTTACCTCTTGAAACAAAGAAAGTAACAAAGAAAATTCAAGCCCGGCCCGATGCTCCGCCGGCCGGGCTGGCCAGCGCACGTGAAGACTCCGTGATTTTGTAATTACATCACATATCGAGCTGATAGGACGAACAGCTTGCCTCTTTTAGTTAGGCGAAAACGAAGGCGCTAATGCATTCTTCATTATTTCGAAGTGTAGGACCAGTGTTTTTGATGGTTTAGCGCCTTGTTCCGTTCCTTCTAAATAGTTTTTTCAATCTTAGTGAAAGCAAGAACGGAACACAGCGCCTCCAGAGGTTACGATTAAACACGAAGAAAGATATCTCTTCTTTAGGAGTTTTGGGATATGTCGATGATTAGAATTGATTGGCTGAGTTAACGGTAGCACCGGAGCTTAATCAAGGCGCCGGCAATGGCTGTATATCATTGCCGGTGTGCTTTTCTTTGTTACTTTCTTTTGCACAAGCAAAAGAAAGTAAATAAAGAAAATTATTCTTAGAAAGGTGATCTACTTTTTGACTTGGTGAAGTCTTCTTTTATTACTTCTTTGTTTTGTCCAAGGATTCTTTTCGGAGAGATAAGGAAAGTAACAAAGAAAATTCAAGCCCAGGCCGATGCTCCCCATAGCTATCGGGACCGGGCCGGCCGGCAGGTTTGGTACGCAAGGAAAGTACATACAATAAAAAAAAGCAGGCGACTGGAAAGCCCCTGCTTGGGTCTATTTGACCCCCACATGAGAAAACTGTATTTTTTATAACTGCATTTGTCGTTCAGACGTAACTAACTATATAAAATTAGATGCAATGGCCTCAATGATCTTTAATGAAATAGCCGAAGCATGAATATTCATTACTGAAACCATGATCTGGCTGGAGACCTGATATCGGGTCTTATCGCTGGAAAAAAATAAGACTCAATATTCAACACTCAGGAATCAATTTTCAAGTATAACTTGAGCATTGAAAATTGCGTATTGATTCTTAAGTCTTTCACTGAAAAAATTAAAACTATACCTTTTTTAATACAATCTTGTATTCACCAAAGCTTCCGGCGGCAACCGTATGCTTTAATTTGACGCTGAATGTACCTGCACACGGTGCAACGAAATTCTCAACACTTGGTACACTTTCCACGGAAATATCTCCATATGGCCAGCCCGGAGGATAGCCAATACCATAGACTTGCTTGTTAACCGTGACTGCATTGGTGATCGGGTTGACAGTAACAATAATCGGAACGGGATCATCAGCAAGATATTTAAATGAGAATCGGGTAGCATCGATCATGGTGATTTGAACCACATCCCCGGCATGATAATCACCCCACTCATCGGTTAATACTTCGAAAGATCCGTTGTATACAGCAGGATCGTATTGACACACCGCTTCATATCTTACAAATGTGCTGGCACCGGGTTGAGCCGCAATCCCCGAAGCATATGAGTTACCAATCGCAGGAAATGCTTCAAATTTTGCACCTGTAGAAGTTGTTACATCAACACCAATATCAAATTTATCTCCAAGAACAATTGGGGCATTAAATAATGTCGCCAGCTGTTGCCCGGTAATCGTAAGTTCGGTAGGGAATGTAGTTATATCAGCTTTGAACAATTTGACATTCCCTTTATCATCATTCTTCATGATCACGACATCAAGCTTTTTAGGTGGCACATCATTGGGAAAATAGAGACCAACGGAAAACTTTCCCGAGAATGCATCGGGATTCTGCGCAGAGATCACCTGGTCAGAACCCGCCACCTTTACAACAAGCGGCAAAGGAAACCTCGTAAGCTCAGGTAATTTGATATTATCTTCCTTTCTGCAGGCCGTAAATAATGCGGCGACTGAAAAGAGAGACAAGCTATAGAAGATTATTTTTTTCATATTAAAATCTTATTTGAGTTAATTAAGGCATCCAGAAAATTTTATATGTGCTTGGGTTTTTTTGTTCCGGTGCATTTGGGTTACTTTCTAATTCTGTCTGGAACCATGGCAATGCCAAGGCAAATGTTCTGCTTAATTGTACCGGGACAGATTTTTGATTACCTGGATTTACAGGATCCCCATTGATAGGCGGTTGTACCCGGCCACCTGGCGCCATTGCCGGGTTTGAAGGATCAAATACAACCGGATAACCAGTTCTTCTTATATCCGTGTATTGATCAACTGCACTCCCCACAGAAGACAACCATTTCTGGGTCATAATGATCTCTAGCTTCTTTTCTGCTGATGCGGCATCATATTCCGCTAATACATTAGCGGTATACGTGGTTGCTGCCGCTGAGCCAGCTAATACGGGAACTGTTTGAGTTGGTTTTACATAACTTGAGATCACATAATCAACCTGTCTGAACGATTCAGCCATTGCCAGGGAAAGTTTTGCTCTTGCATCACCGGTGATCACGCCTGTGCTTATCAATTCTGCTTCGAGGTAAAGACGATCAGCATAGGTGATAAGCCTGTAAGGAGAGGCACCGGTCCCACTGTTTGCTGTAGCAACAGTTGCACTGCCATCATCATATTTACCACCAACAGGGTAGATCCCAAAAAGACTGATCGTATTTTGCTGGCTCCTGTCACGATCTGGTCCCACTGAACCAAAATAGATGGACACAAAGGCTCCATCCCTGTACTCGGTTTGATTGCCTTCACGCGGAGCCTGTGTTGCCGTGACTTGATTGTAGATATAATATTTGATCCTTGGATCGGGATTGTTTGTAAAAATTCTTGGATTGTATCCTTTCATGATCTCATAAAACCAGGGGCTCACATGATTGCTGCGTTGTGTTGCGAAATAGGTATAAAAACCAGGATTTCTATCATCGGTCGCGCTATTCGGTCCGTAAGGAACAAGAAAACTTTCATTTGTCTGGCTGATCAGGTTTCCACCGTTGAGCAGAGCTGTTACTTCAGCAGAAACATTTTTTACTCTTCTTATCTGCGTATACATTTTTAGCTTGATCGTATTGGCCGCTTTTATCCATCTTGGAACGCTACCGGCATACATAAGGTCATCAGCACCCGGCACGTTAGAATTTGCCGCCGTGGTATTATTCAGATCAGCAATTCCCTCATTGATCAGCGCAAATAAGCTTTCATAGATCGCTGCATCATCATCAAACTTGGGATAGAGGATCCCTTCTTTTAACTTGTTTGCTTCCGAATAAGGAAGATCACCAAATACATCAACCATAACACTATAGGTGTATGCTTTCAGGATCTTTGCAATACCCGCATAACGAAGATTACCTGCTTCGGTTGATATTGCGATGATATCTTCCAGGTTCTGGATTACCCCATACACAGGATAAGCTGTCCCCGGATTAGCAGCTGAAGAAAACAGTTTTGACCATACTGTTTGAATATTAGGATCTACACCAGTGATGCCATACTTATCCGGTTCTTCTCTGGTGGACATTTGATGGGTATACACGGCTAGTATTTCTGATAAACCACCGTTTTGTTCATCCATCGACAATGCATCGCCTAGTGTTCGTTGTGTTGTCGGAAGCAATTTTGATACTTCGATCGTCGTCGGATTGTTGGGATCTGTGTTAATATCGAGAAACTTTTTACATGATACCGTCAACATCACAACGATTGGGATCAGTATTTTTGATTTATATGTCATATTAGTAAGATTAGAGTTTAATGATTAGAAGCTTATGTTCATATTAAATCCAAATCGTCTTGTTGTTGGAGCTGCCGATAATTCTATTCCCTGTACGGCAGTATTGCCAAAACTGTTCACCTCGGGATCGAAGTTTGTGTACTTTGGCATGTTTGGAGCCAGGTGCCATAGATTCCTTCCGCTCAAACTCAACGTGATTGCTTTAAAAGGAAGTTTACCCCATACACGTTTTGGAATTTCATATGCTAACGTCACTTCTCTAAGGTGATAAACGGTTGCATCATAAACATTCCACTCTGTTGCCGAGTTGATAGCGAACGAACCTGAGGGACCACCTGCAGAGAAGAAAACATCATTTGCTGTAACGACTGTATGATTGGCAACTGTATGACCATTTACCAATAATGGCTGGCCGGGATTATTAGGATCTCCATAAACACCCGGAACGATCCACGAAGTTTGACGGTCTCTTGTATCCAATGTAACCCCGCGACCTAATAAGGATGCGACAGTTACTGAATAAAGATCGCCGCCTTTTGTCCAATCCCACAGCACATTTAATGAAAGACCTTTGTAGCGAAGCGTATTGGTTACGCCTAATTTAAAATCAGGCGTAGGATCACCGATCATTTGCTCTTCATCTGCAGTAATCGTCCAACCTGTTACTGGGTCGATCAACAAGTTACCCTCTGAATCACGGGCAGAGACCGTTCCTCTCAAATATCCGAATGGCAAACCTGGTTCGAGATAAGGATTGATCCCGGCAATGATACCTGCCATTTGAATTCTGTCAACACCACTTGTTAATTCTGTAACGATATTTTCATTACGTGTAAAAATTCCATGCACATCCCAGCTGAAATTCTTACCTCTTACCGGGCGAACCAACAGGTCAATTTCAACACCCCTGTTTCTTATTCCACCAAAATTTGTGACTTGTGCCAGGTACCCGGATGATGGAGGAGTAGTGATTATTGCGATCAGATTAGTTGATTTTCTATTGTACCAGGTGAAGTCAAGTTCAACTCTTCTTTTCGCAAAACTTAATTGAGTTCCCAGTTCAATTTCCTGGGTAAATTCGGGTTTCAGATCAGGGCTGTTTGCCGTTGATGGCAGGGTAGCCGACGGGATCCCCAGGAAGCTTGGGTTGATGGTATATACGTCGTCGAGAGCATAAGGAGTCGCATCACGACCAACTTTTGCCCAACCTGCTCTTAGCTTTCCAAAATCAATGATGTTACTTTTAATATTCAATGCATCTGTAACGATCAATGAACCGGATACTGAAGGATAGAGATAACTCCGGTTCTCAACTGGTAATGTGGAAGACCAGTCATTACGCAATGTTCCATTTAAGAAGGCGTAATTTTTATAGCCAATGGTAACATCGCCAAACACACCGATTATTCTTTGTCTTGAATAGAAATCAGTTGTGAATTGCTGTTGCGCGGTATTGCTAAGTGTATAAATGCCTTTTGTGATGAACTGGTTCCCTGTTTGCGCAGCATCTGTGATGGTTCTTTGATTTATATTATTACCCACCAGCACTTTTAAAGAAATGTCTTTATGAATGTCTGGAGTAAGTGTAACAAGTAAGTTAGATTCCAGTTCCTGTTTCCTGTAATTATCCAACACCAATCTCCCAAGACCAGATGCGGCTCTTGAACCGATCTCGGTTATTTCTCTCCTGTCAATACGGGCCACGTTGCTACCCACTGTATAATCAAAACGGATCCACTTATAAATTGTAAAATCAAAATGTGCACCGGCTACGATCCTTTCTTCATTTGTCTTGATGGTATTGTATTTGGCTGACCAGCGGGGATTGTCGTAACCGGTTACGTTGGGTTGTAGTGGCAAGCCATTTTTATCTTCAAATGGGAGATTAAGATCCCAGTTGCGGGCAAGGAATAATGAACGGGCAAAGGACGAAGCGGTACCGCTTACCTGGTTCTCACCAAAGAAACCGCCTTGCTGATTGGCTCTTGAGTAAGAAAAATTTCCACTTACATTGATACCAATATTCAATTTGGTTGAAGCGCCCAGAGCAAGATTGGCTCTTTCAAGATCTGAATTGTAAACATAACCTTTATGGAACAGGTGTGATGCCGTAACACCAACAGAGCTTTTTTCATCGCCGCCACTCACGTTTACTGAATTTTCATAAACAAAGCCTTTTCTAAAGAGATCTTTTACATTATTTGGATAGGGGCGATAAGCTGTTTTGCCTGTTGGGAATAATTCCGGGTAGGCAGCAGCTATAGAAGGCCATGCCGGAATCGAATCCAGGGTACCAAATGCAGGTCCCCATGAACCATTTGCATTCGAATAAGCCAATTGCGAACCGGCACCATATTCATTTTGATAATCCGGAAGGTTAGCAATTGTTTCCTGGGAAAAAGAAGATTTGAAATTGATCTCTGTGCCTCTTGTACGACGGGCACTCCCGGATTTTGTTGTGATCACGATCACACCATTTGATGCTCTTGATCCATAGAGTGCAGCAGCAGATGAACCCTTCAGCACGTTAATGCCCGCAATGTCATTCGGATCAAGATTGGCAATACCACTTGAATACGCACCACCATTTGAAACCTGGCTTGTGGTTGTCAATTGATCATTGCTGTACGGAATACCATCAACAATGATCAAAGGTTCGCTGTTCCCAAAAAAAGAATTATTACCACGGATCTGAATGCGTGTAGCGGCACCCGGTGTACCCTGTGAACTACGAATATCAACACCGGCGACCTTGCCTTGTAAACTTTTTAAGACATCAGGCTCTGATTTTTGAAGCAAATTATCAGGATTGACTTTTGAAACCGAATAACCCAATGAACGATCAGCTCTTCGAATACCAAGGGCTGTAACAACAACAGCCTCCAATGCGCCGGTACCGGATAGGGTTGTGTTCACTGTTGTTTGTGTTCCGATGTTGACTTCACTTGTCTGATAGCCTGTTGAGCTGAACACAAGCACTGCATTTGGCGGCGCCTGTATGCTAAAATTCCCGTTTTCGTCGGCTGACACTGCCGTGGAAGTACCTTTCACTGTTACCGTTGCAAACGGTACGGGTCTTCCCTCAGCACTGGTTACCTTACCGGTAACCGTCCTGTTTTGACCAAGCATAAATAATGCTGACAAAAAGCATAAGGTGGTTAATAAGATTTTTTTCATGCAACATTAATTTTTATTAGATACAATATTGGCAAGGCATAAATTTTCATTAAAAAGCTTCAAATGAAAGTTGGTTAGTTACTGAAACGTGAATAACACTATCTGAACAAAGATTATTCTAAATCAAAAAGTCCCGTCTTGCCTTAGGCGAGACGGGACCTTACTATAAGCAGTCATTGGAAGAATCAGTATCCTGAGTTTTGAGAAATGTTAGGATTCGCATCTCTTTCATCCTGGGGAATCGGGAATATCCTTCTAAAATTATCTTTAGCAATAGTAACAGGTGTAACACCAACATAGTTATTATTGATGTTCACTCTTGTTACATCAGCATTCAATCGTTGAAGATCAAGATACCGCATGCCTTCAAATGCAAGCTCTTTTCTTCTTTCAGTTAAGATCTCATTTAATAGCAAGCTCCCATCTGAAACATAGCCGGCAAAAGAAGGATCTCTTAATTTGGCAAGCTGGTTGAGATAAAGCCTTGCATTTACATCATCTGCTGTCCGGTTATAAGCTTCAGCTAATGTCAGCAGGACTTCGGCGTATCTTATAACTTTTGTATCGTCTTTGTCAGCAGCTGTGTTTGTATTTGGATATTTATTGACGATACGGACCGTTTGGCCGGCCCTTGTTCCGGTGATGAAAAGACTTTTGCGGACATCGGTTGCTGAA
Organism: Chitinophagaceae bacterium; assembly: GCA_025929635.1. GTDB lineage: Bacteria > Bacteroidota > Bacteroidia > Chitinophagales > Chitinophagaceae > VBAS01. The sequence continues at coordinate 23,088 of JAICPX010000007.1, read as the reverse complement.
TAACTATTGTAAAGATCATCGGAGCCAATCGCGTCTCCATAACCAGCCTGGTCATAAAAATAGGAGAGGGCATTGCTCCCGTTGTTATTTACTGCATCACTGGTTACTTCAAATATTGTTTCCAACTTATTGGAAACCGGCGCCGGATTTTTCCAATAGTTCACCAGGTTGGCAGCCGTGGTCAACGTATACCCGCCGTTAGTAACCACATCAAGTGCAGCTGTTTTTGCTGCATTCCAGTCTCCTTTGAACAAGGCAACCCTTGCCTGAAGTGCACGGGCAACATATTTACTGATATAAGATGAGTTCTTTGTTGTACTCGTCATGGAAGAAAAGGCTGCAGACAGGTCAGCATCTATCTGGGCATATACGTCAGCCACTGTTGCACGCGATGGTTTTAACAATGCATCATAGGTCAAAATAATGGGCACACCTTCTGCATTTTGATCAACTGTGTATTGTTTGGCAAACCAGTTAACCAGGTTGAAATACATCAATGCCCTGATCGTTAAAGCTTCACCTCTTAATTGAGTTGAATTGGCCGAGTTCACAGATGAATTAATAATGTTGTTTGCTCTTAGTATAGCAACATAAGCTGATGCCCATGTACCGGAACTATTGGGATTGGTACTAATAAATGTATAATTGAATTCCGGTATGTACCTGTTTGAGTTCTGTGTTGAAATAAAAGCATTATCAGCCATCAGGTCGCCATACAAAGCCAAAGAACGGCCATATAGGTTTACACTTCTGAGTTGCGAATACAGGCCATTCAATGCTGCCTGCATCCCGGCTTCGTCGATGATCGCTTCATCTTGCGGCACCTGGTCATAAGGTGAAAGATCAAGGAAATCCTTTTTGCATGAAATGAAAAGCAGAAGTGTAACGGGAATTATTAATAAAAATATTTTTTTCATTGCTGTTTATTTTGGATGTTGAATAAATTAAAATCCAAGACTAAGTCCTAACGATATTGTTCTTTGAATTAATATTTGCAGATCATTTACACCATTGATCGGTTGTTCCGGATCGAATGTGATGTCTTTGTCAAATGCTTTGGTCCAGAGGTTCGTTCCGCGAACATAAAACCTTACATTATCCAGTTTCAACACACTCGTTGCTGACTTTGGAACCGTATACGATAATGTAAGATCCCTCAGGCGTACAAAATCACCTTTGTAGTACCAACGGGATGATTCCGCATTGGACACATTGGCCCCACCATAAACATATTTCGGTATGTCGGTTATATCACCCGGCTTCTGCCAGCGACCCAGCTGTTTTCTTATTTTATTTAGTTGAGGATTGAAACCATCACTCCATGAAATAAAGCCCCAGTTATCATACACCAGGTTTCCATATTGATAATTGAATTGTGCATCAAGTATAAAACCTTTGTAATTAAGCGCAGTTGAAAAACTGCCAAATCCTTTCGGTGATGCACTTCCAATAATTGCCCTTTGTACTGTCGTTACAGTGCTGGTTGTTTGAGTTTTTGTTGCGTCTGTATACCACAAAGGATTTCCGTTGGCAGGATCAACACCGGCCCAAAGACGTGTATAAATGGCCTGGAAATCTTCGCCCACCCTGCGAACAAATGGAAGAGCAAGGATGTCCGCATTATTGCGAAGCGAAGTCACCTTATTCTTATTCAAGGCGAGATTAAAAGTAATGTCCCAGGTAAAATCTTTTGTTCTTACAGGTATCACATTTAACTGGAATTCCCAGCCTTTATTTTCCATTGAACCCACATTGGCGGACACGCTATTGAAACCGGATGTTCTTGAAAGCGGGTCATTGAGAATAAGATTCTCTGTATTGCGGATATAATAGTCAGCATTGAGCGTTACTCGACCATCCCAGACAACGGCATCAATACCGACATTGAAAGGCTTGTTGATCTCCCAGGTCAGATCGGGGTTTTCAACCTGGTTAGGGGCACTGCCCGGTTGCTGGTTATAGTTAGCGTTGAAAATATAAGTGCCTTTCCATGTATAGTTACCAATTTCGGCATTTCCATTCACACCATATGAAGCTCTCAACTTTAATGCGTTGATGAAATTGATGTGTTGAATAAAATTCTCCTGGTCAAGATTCCAGGCGCCGCCAACTGACCAGAAAGTACCATATTTATTATTGGAGCCAAAGCGGGATGACCCATCACGACGGATACTTCCTGAAAGAATGTACTTATTCTTATATCCCCACTGCATCATTGAAAGGGCAGAAACAAAAGAATAATCAGTTCTTGCCCCATTGGCAACGCTTGGAGAACTTGGAACGGGGAGTGGAATAGACGTGGTGGCAGGAACACCTTCACCACGGGTAGTAATTTGATATTGTTTTGATTTTTGAGCTTCATATCCAACTGTCATGTCAAGCGAAAGATCTTTACTGCTCAAAAATTCATGACGGTAGTTCAATAAATTGCTCCAAACCCAATTGGCAACCCTCGTATCATAGTTATACATCCGGCCACCAACTGTTCTTGAATCACCAAAGAAAGGATTGTCATAACGTTCCTCTTCAATATTGATAAAGTCGATGCCAAATTTGGTCGTAAACTTCAGGTCTTTATAAAACTGGTATTCGCCATTCATGTTCGCCAGCACTTTTACATTATTTAATTGTATGCGATCATACTGGGCGATGGCTAAAGGATTATACAATTGGTTAAATGTAGACGTGCTGAAATTCACTGTGCCGTCGGGATTGTACGCATTCTGCGAGGGGCGGAGCCAATAGGCGTCAGCAACGGGATTTCTGAAGTTACTTGATTGGGATGGTGAATTTTGATGAATATATGAACCTGTGGTATTGATACCGATCGAAAGTTTTTCAGTCGCTCTGTGTTTGATATTAAATGTTCCTGAATAACGCTCAAAATCGGAACCTATAACAACTGCTTTCTGATCAAAAAATCCAACAGATGTATAGAAAGTTGTTTTTGGATCGCCGCCGGAAATAGAAGCGTTTATGTTTTGTGTTGTTCCCTGGCGGGTAACAAGATCAACCCAATTTTCGTTGGCTGTATTGTTAAAACCAAGGTTGTTCAGCGTAGCATCCATGGTGGCCTGGGAGACTCCTGCATTTACCAGGCCTTCTCTTGTTAATGTGAAGTATTCGTCACGGTTCAATGGTTTTGCCGCATCATTGATATATGCTGTATTTCCAAATCCAAGTTCAGAATCGACCCTGATCTTACTTTTGCCAGCCCTGCCTTGCCTGGTTGTAATTAAGATAACTCCATTTGCAGCACGTGAACCGTAAATAGAGGCCGAAGCGGCATCCTTCAAAACACTGACACTTTCAATATCATTTGGATTCAATCCGGCAAGCGCATTTGAAGTATTATTTAATCTTGAAAAATCACCTGTGTTGACCGGCACACCGTCTATCACATATAAAGGTGCGGCGCCTGCCGTTACCGAACCGATACCACGGATCCGGATCTGCTGGATACCACCCGGCTGACCTGTAGGGGATGTGGAAAGAAGACCCGGGACCTTTCCCTGCAACATCTGGTCAACGGATGTGAATGGCTTGTTTTCAAGTTCACTACCGGCTACCCTCGAAATGGCTCCCGTCACTTTCTTTTTTACCTGGGTGCCATAAGCCACCACCACTACTTCATCCATGCTTCTGCCTTCTTGTTTGAGTGTGGTGTTTATGGTTGAACGATTGCCAATTGTTATTTCCTGGCTGGCCATTCCCACATAAGAAAAAACAAGTGTTTTGGACCTTGCATCAACCTGGATCGAGAAGTTTCCATTGAGATCGGTGCTGGTGCCTGCACCGGTTTCTTTGATCATGACCGTGGCATTTGGCACCGGCCTTCCGTTATCGTCTGTAACCTTTCCCGTGATGCTGCGGCTCTGCGCCATTACGGCAATCATGGGTAATAAAAATGTGAACAGCAGTACTAGTCTTTTCATTGCGTAAAATTTTTGTGAAGAATTTTTAAGAAGGCAACATTTTTCTACATACCGCTTCATTGTTGCAAAGCCATCTTACTGAAACATGAATGTTTGTTATTAAAACAAGTGTTTCGGCTGCTGAAATCATCGCATCGTAATTTTTTATGAGTGAAGCAGCGAAACAAAATGTGTTGAAGTCAGCATTAATAAGTTTCACCAACTCCAATGACAATAGCTTGACGTCGTTTGCCTTTTGTAATGGTATTTGTCCATAAGACACTATTTTATATTGATTAACATAGAGGACAAATAATTTGGAGGAAAATATCGTTTGATGTTTTTCACACCTACACATTACGAAGCCGTGTTCAGAATTTTTGACCACAACCCCTGCTGCTATGGTAAAAGATATTCACTTAAGGCTTCTGTTTATACCGCTGCTTGGATTGCTGATCCCATCGGTAGCGGGCATTATCACTTATGATAAATATTCAACGCTACAGCTGATTTTATCCCATTGCTTCTTTGTGCTAACCTCTTTTGTAATATGGGGTGGGTGTAACTGGATACACATGAAACTACGGCCGTTGTTTCGTAAGGCTAAGATCCCGTTTTTAAAGATCCTGTCCATTTCTGTGGTATCGGCACTGTATGGCGCCGCATCCGGAGGTGCACTAACTATGATCTGGTTCCGTGTTTCAAAAGAGATTTTTGTCTGGCATAAGTTTTTTGCCTTTATCGCTTTCACGATCATGGCTGTCCTGATCTTCACACTGATCTATGAGATCCTGTTTCTAAGCAAGGAGAGAGAATTGGATACCAAGATCGTCGAGGAGCTCGACCGGGAAAGGATGCAGGCAGAATTAGATGTGTTGCACAACGAGCTTGATCCCCATTTTATCTTTAATTCATTGAACACATTGAATCACCTGATCCTTACAGATCAGCAGACAGCGCATTTATTCAACTCAAAACTGGCCGAAGTTTATAAATATGTCCTGCTGAACAAAAACAAAGAGCTGGTGTCTTTGTTTAAAGAACTTGAGTTCATCGAAGGTTATATTTTTCTTTTACAGGTTCGGTATGAGAACAAATTATCATTTGAGTACGATGCCAAAGAGCCAATGGCAAGAAGAGTAATGATGCCTCCGTGTGCATTGCAAACCGTTGTGGAGAATGCGATCAAGCATAATGAATTTACGGCCGAGAATCCTTTGAAAATAAAACTAACGTTGAATGGAGAGTATTTGAAAGTATGTAACAACAAAAGACCGAAACCTTATCTCGTTGAATCGACCAATATCGGGTTGAGGAACTTAAGCTCGAGATATAAGCTGCTTTGTAACAGAAATATAATCATTGAGAACAAAGAATCCAGTTTTCTTGTGAAACTACCGTTGATTAGTAACCTTTAAACGTTGAGCCATGTTAAACACTATTATTATTGAAGACGAACGACCCTCCAGGGAGAGTCTCCTGCAAGCCTTGTCGCGGGTATCAGCCGATGTGAACCTTATGGCGACGATTACTACCGTGGCAGAAGGCATCAGTTATCTTGGTCAGCCAAGAGATGCCGATATTATTTTCAGTGATGTCCAATTGCCGGATGGGTTATCTTTTGAGATCTTCAGGCATTGTGTTGTTAATGCTCCGGTGATCTTTGTTACCGCTTATGATGAATTTATGTTGAATGCCTTTGAATACAATGGCATTGATTACTTGCTAAAGCCGGTAGATGAAAAAGAACTGGACAACGCGCTGAAGAAATACAATATGCTCCAGCATCATTTTGCCGGTAAAACAGATATTGGCAAGTTGGTCAGTCCTTTCCTGCAACCGAAGAAGACAAGAATTGTTGTAAAGAAAGGAATCGAAAGCATTGCCCTGCCATTTGAAGATATTGTTCTGTTCTTTACAGAAAATAAGGTGGTGTATGTGATCGACAAATGCGGAAGAAAGTATTTATCAGATAAAAATCTGTCGGATCTTGAAATGGAATTGGATAAAAACAAATTTTTCCGGGCTAACCGGCAATATATTGTTAACATCAATTACATCCGCAGCTTCAAGCCATATGAGAAAGTGAAGTTGCAGATCGATCTGGCAGCATCGGATATCAATCACGCTATTATAGTAAGCCAGGAAACGGCGCCGGCATTCCGGAAATGGGTGTATGAGGCGTGATGAATGATACAAGGCTAAAGCCCGTATTGAAAACGGATACATAATCAGTTTAACCCCAGCCTTAAAAGCTGGGGTTATTTGTTTCAGCGCTTGTTATGGGATCGTTTCTTTTTGAATCCTTACAGGATATAATAAGACAAAACGAAATCAAACCGATGATAATTGATTTTATCATTTAAGTTTTAAAAAACAAATTTATTACGGATGCCAGAAATGTTGAAAACACATCCGGAGTTCGATAAATTTACATCTTATTTTGCAACAAAGCCAAGGTATGCCCGGTAAGATAAAAGTAGCCACCAAACATGATGCAGCTGCTATGCTGGAGATCTATGCTCCTTTTATTTTGAATTCAGGTATTACACAAGAAACCGAAGTGCCCTCTGTTGAAGAGTTTCAAAAAAGGGTTCTTTCAAATCTTAAAGAAAGACCATGGCTTGTCTGCGAGATGGATGATCAAATTGCTGGTTATGCTTATGCCGGAAAGCATCGCGACCGGAAAGGTTATCAATGGTGTACTGAACCCTCGGTTTATGTTTCAGAAAAATTTTATCAGCGTGGTGTCGCCAATGCATTGTATACGGCGTTATTCGATATTTTAAAATTACAAGGCTATGTAAATGCCTATGCAGTTATCACTTTGCCAAATGACAGGAGTATTGCGTTTCATAAAAAGTTTGGATTTGAGTATTTAACAACATATGCAAAGATCGGGTACAAGCTTGGAGAATGGCATGATGTAGGATGGATGCAATATGAAATTATTCCTCACAAAAAAGATCCTGCTGACCCGGTAAAATTCTCAGAAATTGTGACATCATTAATTGATCCAATACTTGCTAAGGCTTCTTTACTGCTTAGTCAATAAGATAGCTCATATAATTTGCCACTGTTGAACCACATAGCCACATAGGACACAATAGAAGAAAACACATAGATTTCTATGTGAAAACCTATGTTTCCCTGCCTGCCGGCAGGCAGGTATGTGCCTGTGTGGTAAATAATAGCGGATCGATCAAAAAAATAAAAGCCTCCAGACAGAGGCTTTTTGTTGGTAGGACTTCTATAAATTATTTCTTTCTTTTAAATGTAAACCCAAGTTTTCCAAAAAAGAATGCACCACCGTGGCCCATTTGTACTGCATCCCACATGCCACCCGTTTCAGTTAATCCCGGGTCCTGTATGCTTGGATAGGTATCGAGGATATTTGTACCGCCAATTGCAAAATTGAAATTATCACTCACTTTAAATCCAAGAGTAAGATCAAGAGTATGTCGCGGATCATAAATATCTGGATTTGCTTCATCAAAATTAAAATCGATCAGACTTACACCCGAGAAGCGGGTAACGCGGGCAAATAGATTGAATCGATTGACGTTGTAATCCAGGCTTAAATTGACCTTATGGTCAGGTGCAGATGCCAATAAAAAATATCTTTCCCGTACTCCAAAATAAACTTCTTCTTTTCCTGCAAGCTGTGCTGTTGTATGTACAGCTTCTACTTCCATGTCATTAAAATTGGCAGCAAGCGTAAGGTTTAATTTTCCTTGTCCAAGATTCGTGTTGTAAGTTGCAATGATGTCGACACCATTTGTCTTTGTATCCACAGCATTTGTAAAGAATTGTGCAGCACCAACGTTCATGCTTTGGAGAATTGCCCCGATCTGGTCATCGTTAGTGTCAAATAAACCAGTTAGTACGATACGGTCCTTTACTTTTATATTGTAAGCATCAACTGTAAGGTTTATCTTTTTGCCAATCTTGGCTACAAAACCAACACTAAAATTGCTGGATGTTTCTTCTTTTAATTGCGGGATCCCTACTGCTTTTGCCAATGCACTTGTATTCGGTGCAATTACCTGGTCAAAGATCTGTCCCGCCACCACGTTAGTGAAAGTGGAGCTGAAGTAACCTTGTGGCAATGATGGGGCGCGGAAGCCAGTGCTCCATGAACCACGCATACTAAAATTATTATTTACTTTAAGCTTTGTGGCAAGTTTATAATTATCTGTCCATCCAAAATCACTGTAATTCTCTACCCGCACTGCTCCGGCAATCAATATGCTTTTTGAAATATCAAATTCTGCATCAGCATACGCTGCCCAGTTCTTACGTCTTGCTTTTACAATATCTTTTGGTTGAAAACCCGGGAATCCTTGTGACCCACCCGGGCGGAAAGTTGTATCGCCAGGTCCATTGACCGAGAACACAATTGGTTTTCCATCGCCGTCCAGAAATTGTTTCCATGAGGCGGTCTCACCCGCAAAGATCTCATATTGTTCATGACGGAATTCGGTACCAAAAGCAAGGTTAAGACCGGCCCCGACGGTACTTAAGTTCCTGGTGAAGTTAGCGCCAAGTGTTTGTTGCGCTAATTGAAAGCCACCGGCATCAAAGGAAGTGGGGGAATTATCTTCCAATGACGCATTCAATGTATTTTCAACCCCGTAATGAAAACGATTGCTTCCTGTTGTTCCGTTAAAGTCAGCGTTCCATCCGCAGAACCTGCTTCTTATTCCAAATGAAATTGATTTATCCGTAATTTCTGAAGTGATCAATGGATCAAAACCATCAGGGTAAATGGAGGTCACATTTCTTTCACTGCCCGGATCACGGGTAAATGCATATGCTTCACCATCACGGCGATTGTAACCGCCAAACGAATAAAATTCAGTCGAACCGCCAAGGCTTACCCGGTTATTGAAAAATGCACGATAATTTGAATAGGACCCATCACCAAACTGCTTACGGTAGTTATCGGGAAAGATCGTTTCATAGTTGGGACGAAAGGTCTTGTCCTTATTTAAATAGTCAGCAGTAAGATTCAAAAACCCATTGTCTTTTAATTTGAAACCATAATTCAAATTGGCGTTGTAGTAAAGTCCGTCAGTTTGATTTTCCAACACTTTCTGCCCATCTAATTCAAGATTGCTTCCATAACCAGTCATGTGCGTTCCAACCGTCGCGGTACCATTTAATTCATTCACGCTTGATTTTAAAATGATGTTTATTACACCGGCAATTGCATCAGAACCATACTGGGCGCTGGCGCCATCACGCAACACTTCTATTCTTTCGATTGCAGCAGCAGGGATTGCGTTTAAATCTGTACCGGTATTCCCACGGCCGCGGCTGCCATAAAGATTTACCAATGCACTCTGGTGTCTTCTTTTACCATTAATTAGCACAAGCGTTTGATCGGGTCCCATTCCGCGTAATGTTGCCGGATCGATATGATCGGCGCCATCAGAACCGGATTGACGATTGGCGTTAAATGAAGGAGCGACAAAATGAAGAATTGAATTGATCTCTACCAGCCCTAATTGGTTTACCACTTTCGAAATTGGAATGATATCGACAGGCACCGGTGTTTCGGTTGATGATCTTTTAAGGCTACGGGTACCGACCATTTCAATTCCTGTGAGCATTACGGAAGAAGTTTCCAATGAAACGTTTGCCGCAGAGAAAGCATCTACTTCCTTATCATTAAAACCGACGCCCGAAAAAACCAGAATTGGATTTGTACCTGAGACCTTGATTGTATAGTCGCCGTTTTTATCGGTCGAAGTTCCGGTATTGGTGCCTTTTAAGGTAACAGAAATACCTTCCACAGGATTTCCTTTATCGTCTGTTACCCGGCCCGAAACAGTTTGTTGAGCGAAAGCAGTTGTAGTGAGGATAAATAAAGAACTGGCTAATAGAAGAAATTTTTTCATTAAAGATTGTTTTGGTTCTTAAATGATTAAAAGTAGGGGTTTTTTTCAAAATGAGTAGCGTGCAAAATCAACAACGGTTAGTAATAAAGAACCCCGCATTGCGGGGTTTTAATAAGAATTAAATCATCATTTGCTGGCTTCCATTATCTGGTGGCGGTCGATATACTGAATTCCTATATCCACTTTACCCGCGTCGTTGTAATGATAATCGGCATGGGTCCAGAACCCGATGGTTTTGCCGTTTTTATATTTTACTTGCATTTTTGACCAAACCAATACCCATTTGCCAAGAGCATGTTCCGGCGCCTGGCTGGTGTTTACTTTTACCGGCAATACTACCTGATCAATGACCTTAATTGAATCAATAACCTTCCAGCGACCATTGTAATAATCCTGTATTGCTTGTTTACCTACAAGACTATCTCCACTTGACCAATAATATTTTGCATTATCATCATAGTGAGCGGTCATTCCATTTACATCGCCTTTTGCAAAAGCCAACAGCGAGTTTTTGGCATCATCGGCTTCACTCATATTCAGTATTTCATCACTGGTTTTTTTAGTGTCAGTTGAAGTGGTTGTTGCTGATGCAGATGAATTTTCTTCTGCCTCTTCATTGCTGCAGCCAATAATAAATACGGAGATAAAAACTCCAAAAAGAACTTTCTTCATAACAAATTGTTTTAGGTGATAAATAATGTGGCCTTCTGTAGAGTAAGATATTGTGCTTCAAAAGGTGTGGGGAATAAATGTAGGTACATTTTGTTAGGAGCCAAAATAAAGTTTACAGGACTGGCAACGCTCCGGATTAACCCGCCGTATTTGATTATGTGGTAATTAGTTTTTTGTAACTTTAAGAAGCCTATTATGAAAAATTACCTGTTACTACCGGTGATATGTGTACTCTGCAGCTGTGGTATGATGAAAAAAATGGCTGATAGTGTTTATATACATCAGCGTACTCCGGCAAAGAATGATGCAGAAGTGTTGGATTCCCTCCTGATCGTAGGAAATGGCAATTCGGCGACTCAACGGATCATGGAAGATGTAATGCCGTTATTTATTGAAAGATTAAAGGAAAGAGGCATCGTATCTACGTCAATTTTTGTTTCCTACAGCCATCAAAAGATCAATGAATCCGAATTTGATAAAAGGAATTATGCGTATACACTCTGGATCTATGAGCAGGACAGATCTTTACAACACCTCGGTGAGTATAACTATCTGGTTCCGCTGGCAATGAAGTTGACAGATAACCGAACCTCTGATAATATCTGGATCGCAACGTCGATTTTCAATGATCTTGTTAGAAAGAAATTTTATAAGGAAAGATATGCCGGTACGCTTGTGCTTCTTTTCCGCGCCAGCGGGTTTGTTAAATAAGGCCCGTCCCCCAATATTATCGCTATAAGCGTAGTTGTTACTAAAGCCCCTTCCCGTCGGGAAGGAGAGATGAAATCTTCCTGGTATTTTTCTGATCGTAATCTTTTCTACTAAACCGGGGTGAAATAGTGTAAGTTCTCCTCATGGCGATCCCGCCAAAGGCGGGAAAAGCGAGGAGGACAGGAGGCTGCTTAACTGAACCTGGTTTTGGAAAGTAATCTCAAGGCGGTCACGGTTGTGATGAAAAGCGTGGCATAAAAGAATATCCTGATGACCTGCTTCTCCTGCATATAGATCATCAGCAACGTTGAACAGATCATCATTAGTCCAAGTATGAATACAAAGGCAAGCCGATTGATATTCATTCTAACCGCCTTATTGGTAAAACTATCTTCGCTGAAATTGATCTCATGCCGCATCACACCATCTTTCATTTTCCCGACAACTTCTCTTATGTCTTTGGGCAATTTACTTACGAGGTATAAATAATCTTCAGCCGAATCCATGACTGTTTTTACAATTGCATCCCAGCTGAATTGTTCTTTTATCTTTTCCGTGGCATACGGCCGGATCATGCCTGCGATGGAAACATCGGCTTCCAGGTGCTCCGCAAATTTTTGGATGGTGGCAAGCGATTTTATCAGCGTAAAAAGATTGGCAGGAACGGTTAAGCCATAACGTGCAATTACTCTGAACGCCTCGCTCATGATTGCAGAGATATCAACCTGCTCATAGCTCATGTAGCTGTATTTCTTAAGAATTTCGCTTAGCCTGAATTCAAGATCTTCCAGGTCTTTGAAAAAAGCTATTTCAGATAAGCTCAGCAACGATTTAGCAATGCGATGTGGATCGTTCTTTGAAAAGCCAAGCATGAAGTTGATCAATGCCTGTATTTGCTTGGGCTTTAAACTGGCTGCCATTCCATGATCGAGGAGAACGATCTGGTTATCGCCACGAATGAAAATATTGCCGGGATGAGGATCCGCGTGAAAGAACCCATGCTGAAGGATCATTTTTAGAATGACATGAGTTCCGTTCTCAGCGATTATTTGGGTATCAAACCCGGCCGCTTTTAACCCGTCAAGGTCATCTGGTCGCAGCCCCTCGACAAATTCCATCACCAATAACCGCTGACGGCAATGATGGATAAAGACTTTTGGAATATAACAGCGCGAATCATCTTTGAACATGTCAGCAAAACGAAGCATGTTTGAAGCTTCGTTGTTAAAATCAAGTTCCTTCATCAGGTTTTCACCAAAGTCTTCTACAAAACCGATCAGGTTAAAACTTGTGAGGCCAGGATATGTTTTCACCACCTGTCTTGCCAATACTTTCATTAAGATCAGGTCGATCTCGATCTTATGCTTGATATTTGGCCGCTGGATCTTTATAGCAACTCTTTCACCTGTTTTCAGGATCCCCGAATACACCTGTGCGATCGATGCAGAGGCAAGATGTTTCTTTTCAAAGCTTAGAAAGACCTCTTCAATCGGATCCCCCAGTTCAGTTTCAATAAGACTGATCGCTTCACCATCATCCATGGGTCTCGCATTTGATTGTAGCTTCTTCAACTCTTCACGTAAATGATCGGATGCGAGATCGGGCCGGTCAGCCACGATCTGTCCGAACTTCACAAACGTGGGCCCTAATTCTTCAATTGTTTGACGGAGTTGTTCAGCCCGGCTGGTTAGTCGTTTCCCTTTAGGATCAAAGATGCGACGCATCCAGGTATTGTACATCCAGTTTTTGACAACATGTTTCAGGATGATAAAAAAGATAGCGATCAGCCTGAAGACATTTCTGAAAAACCTGGCGATCTGGAATATCCACATGGGTGTGTCGATTATTCTTTAAAGATAAGGTTCTTATCCCTTTAACCAACTTTCAAGAATTTGTTTTTGCAGGGGTTCAGGGTCACCCATTGTAGCGATTATGAAAGGGCGATCTTTTTTTCTTTCCAGGATGAAATCAGTATTTTTTGTTGAATCATTTACATAGAGCGTCAACGTAATTTTATCACCCGGACTTGCATCAGTAATTGTTTTGTCCAATAGCAGAACCGACGCTTTTTTCCCATTGATCCATTTGACCCGGTGACCTCGTCTCAAGCCGGAGTTCCAGGCAGGAGATTCATAGTCCACTTCAGCAACAAACACAGTATCTTCTTTATTCCGTAAAGTAAAACCGGCGTAAGCAGTAGAGAGAATTTTTGTTGTCGTATCGATCCGCAAACCTGCATAAGTAAAATACGTTGGATAATCAAGTTCCCTGGTCGTTGTTACATATTCATATTCCTCAGCCATCGGTACACCGGCTACATTCTCAAAAGCGGCTCTTAATTCTTCCTCGGTAAAACCTCTTTTTCGTTTCTGATAATATTCTTTGTACAAATACCGCATCACATCATCCAGCGACTTTTTGTTATTAGTTACCTGCCGGATCTTAAAATCAAAAAGCATCCCCACCACCGGCCCTTTGTCATAATAAGAAATGGTTTTGTTTACTTCGTCACCGGTTCTTCCAAATGGCCCATCACTCCAGGTTTCATAGCTTGCCTGTTGAAGCGTCTGAAATCGCTTGCCCGGTTTGTTTTCAAATGCAAGAATGTTTCCACGCAAAGCATTTAGCAATTCACCATCGGTGGAGACACCAGCTCTTCTCACAACCAGGTACTCATAATAAACAGAAAGACCTTCGGAGATCCAAAGCATATTTGTGCGATTGCCCTTGTCATAATCAAAAGGACCCAACTCGATCGGCCTGATTCTTTTTACATTATAATGGTGAAAATATTCGTGAGCAAGGAAATGAAGCGTACGGATATAACCATCCCTGTTTTTGAGATTTGTTCCGTTAAAGCCAAATGTTGTGCTGTTTAAATGCTCGATACCGCCGGGACCGGGACCGATCGCGATGAACGTATAATTTTTGTAAGGGATATGTCCGATAATATTTACGGCTGCGTCCACTATCCTTTTCAGGTCTACTATAAATTGGTCCTTGTCAAAGTCACCTAGTTTGTAACCGATAAAACGATGTTTGATACCTCGTATATAAAAAGGATGCAGCTCTTCAAGATTGCCTGCCAGAAAAGGGCTGTCATATAATACATCAAAGTCAGCAGCCTTGTAGGTAAATCTTTTTCCAGGGATTGAATCAAGGCCTGTTGCTACCCGGTTCCATTTTTCGGCAGGGACGATTCTTACCTGTACAGGATGATTGATCAATTTATCGATGTATAAAAAAACCCCTGCCGGTAAAACATAGCCACGGGTTTCATCCACGTAAGGCGAAGCGACGAATGCTCTTTCTGTTTTTATTTCATAGGATAGATTTATCACATCTGCATTTTTACTTAGCACCCGCCATGTATTGTCACTGGTCTTTTCCCATTTCAATTCCCTGCCTGCCGCATCCGTTGCCTTTAAGCGCTGCAGGTTCTTTGCATAATCCATCTTTTGATAATAGCCGGGTGTCCATGCCGGCATTTTAAAATCAATGAACTCCTTCTTTATCCCTTTGCAGGAAAGGGACACATGAAAGAAATGCCACTCAGGGTTTTCCATTTTTACGGTATAACTGAGAGAACTTTTTTGAGCAGAAATTGAGAAAGAAATAAGTAAAAAGGATATTACTAAGGCAAGCCTTTTGTTTGTTCTCATAGAGTGATAAAGCTATTTAAGATGTTTTTCAAAAAACTCGAGTGTTCGTTTCCAGGCTTTTTTTGCCGCTTCTTCATTATACCTTGCCGGCGAAGTGTCGTTGTGAAAAGCATGCTGTGCGCCTTCGTACATGTATAACTCATATTTTATATTATTCGCTTTTAATGCTTCTTCATAAGCGGAAATACCGGCATTCACACCTTCATCCATTGCGGCATAATGCAATTGCAGGGCGGCTTTTATTTTTGGAACGTCGGCTGTGGCCGGCTGACGACCATAAAATGGTACGGCTGCTTTCAGATCGGGAAGATTAACAGCAAGATTATTGGACATGGCGCCCCCCCAGCAAAAGCCCACGCAACCAATTTTGCCATTGCAATCTTTTCTTGTCTTCACATATTCAAATGCACCAATAAAATTCTTAAGATTGTCTTCGGCCTTCAATTCCCTGAAGGAATTTCTCGCCTCATCTTCATTGGCAAAGGTTTTTCCCAATGCAGCCAATGCATTTGGCGCAATCGCCAGGTAACCTGCGGTGGCTACCCGTCTTGCAACATCTTCAATGTGGGCGTTCAACCCGCGGTTCTCATGTATTACAATAACTGTTGAATATTTCCTTTCTTCTTTGGGCCTGGCAATATAGGCCTTCATCTCACCCGGTGTTCCCGGATAGTTTATGTATTCGGTGAAGAGTTCTTCTTCTTTAACAAAGCCGGGCTTTGTATGATCATTTTCTATTTGTGCCAAAACTGATTGTGTAAGTGCGACGCTGCCTGTTACCAGTGTAACCCTTTTTAAAAAATCAGCCCTGCTGATCGTTGATGAATGGATATATTCATCGTACAAGTTGATAATTCGCTGGTCCATAAAATTGAATTGAGGAAAATAAAGTTACGAAAGCAAAATAAATTAAGAATGGTAATTCTGGTTTCTCCAAGTTCATTACCTTAGCCGCTTTATAAAAAAGCAACTTATGAGATACATTTTCACAGCGGCTGTTATTGCAGCTTCATTAATTGGATGCACAAGTAATGAAGAAAAACCCGCCTCAACCACTGATACTGCACATGATGCACACCCATCAACTGCCACTGCGGCAGTACCCGATAATACACCCTTGCCGGAAATTCCGGCAAACGCAAGAGTGTTTTTTGTAAATCTTAAAGATGGACAAACTGTAACGTCTCCATTGAAAGTTGAAATGGGAGTCGAAGGATTAAAAGTTGATTCAGCCACGGCTGGATTGAAAGCTGGTTCTGGTCATCATCATTTGCTTATCGATATTGATTCAATACCTACCAAGGTAATGGTTCCTGCGACAGACTCCGTGCGTCATTATCATTTTGGAAATGCGCAGACATCGGCTGAAATAAAATTAACCCCGGGTAAACACGTGCTGGTGCTGCAGTTTGCTGATGCGCTGCATCGCTCTTTTGGTACAAGACTTACAAGCAGAATAACCGTAGATGTGAAACAATAAGATTATTTTAAAAAAATTATAATGGCCCCGGCAACGGGGTTTTTTTATTGCCAATGTTAAGCAAAGTTTAAACTTGGATTGTGGATAAAAATATAATGCCTTGAAAAACACTTGATCGACCGGTTGTTTCTCCTACTGGCATAAGCTTTGAAAACTAATTTAAAATCAAACTTTATGAAAAAGAAAATGGCGATCACTTTGCTATCCGCGTTTAGTGTATTATTTCTTACTGCCGATGCACAAAATGCTATTGGGATCAAAGGCGGGGTCAACATCGCAAGTTTAAGTGAATTCAGTGGCCGAAGCAGGATCAGCGGTCATGGTGGTGTGTTTCTGCATCACACTATAAACAGAACCTGGTGCTTTCAGCCGGAATTATTGTTTTCCGGAGAGGGGCAACGATATTTTTCAAACGGCGTAGAACATACGCTTGCCCTTGATTATCTCCAGCTTCCGTTGATGATCCAGTATTACCCGGTACCGAATGTGTATTTGGAAGCAGGCCCACAAATTGGTGTACTAATAAGTGCACGCGACAAAATGGACGGTTTTGATGAGCCGCACGCGAATGTAAAAGGCGATTTTTCTTCAGCACAAGTAGCCCTGGGACTCGGAATCGGTTTGAAAGCATCGGAAAAAATAATCCTTTATGGCAGGTATAATTTCGGGTTAACTGATGTGACGGTTTTTGATAATATAGTTGATCACAGCAGGGTCGGTCAGCTTGGAGTCGCAATACGATTTCATCAGTAAATGAGAACAAAATACCATACATAGGTAATTTATAGCGGCAAAAAACTTACATCATTTTCCAATTGATAAACAGTCTCGGCCCGACCGGGACTGTTTATGTTTGAAATATTAACTGAAAATTCTGATAACGGAGGTTTAAAACAAATTCAAACAAGTTTTTAACAGTGAAGCTGGCACGTTTATCGTCATACATTCCTGTAGTTCTAAATGGGTTTGGTTTTGTAAATCGGGATCATCTGAAATGAGAAGCAGTAAAAAATCTTACAATCCTAAATCCTTATTATGATGCGTATCTTAAAAACAACCTTGATAGCAATTAGTGTATTGCTGCTGGGTTCCTTTCACAACAAAACTTCCGCCCAGGGTTCCGTCAGTGTTTCTTTTCAAACTTTTTATGATGAGCTGAGTCCCTATGGCCAATGGATAGATTATCCGGAATACGGATATGTGTGGCGTCCCGACAGCTATCGATACAATGATTTTCACCCTTATCGTTCAGGTGGTAATTGGGCATGGTCAGAAGACTATGGCTGGCTTTGGGTTTCAGATTATGACTGGGGCTGGGCCCCGTTCCACTATGGTCGCTGGATATATGATGACTGGGACGGCTGGCTTTGGGTTCCCGACTATGAGTGGGGACCAGCATGGGTAACCTGGCGCGGTGGTGGCGATTATTATGGTTGGGCGCCAATGAGACCCGGTATTAATATCAGTATAAATTTTGGAAGTTACGATCTGCCATATAATTACTGGAGCTTCGCACCCCGCAGGTATATCAATTACCCAAGGATCTCAAACTACTGTATGGGTTATGATCGCAATACCTATATATTTAATAGCACGACGATCATCAACAACTATGACAGGCAACAAAGGTATTTTACCGGTCCTTCACGCTACGAAGCGGAAAGATATACCAGGATTGCACCCGTAAGAATTCGTGAATCACAAAGAGCTGGTCGTACAATTGTAGACAGGGACGAGGTTTCGATTTACAGGCCTTATATCAATAGGGGAAGAGACAATACCTCGCCAGGGACCTTTGAACGCTATGATCAAAGAAATCAGAATAGAACATTTGACAGGAGAAGCAATGATGGTACAACCAGGGAAAATAATATTCCGAATAACAGGACCGGCGAGATCAACGACAGGCAAAACAGGAATACCCGTCCATATATAAACAGGGGGAATGATCGTAATAATAATGTTACCCAAAGAGAGCAGCGTCAGACTCCTTCGCAAGAAAACAGGAGAATTGAAAACAGGAATTCACAAGTAGAAAGACAACAAACACCGGATCAAAACAATGATCGGACAGACAGAACTTTTCGTAATCGTGGTAACCAACAAACAGAACGGCAGCAAGTCCCGGGGCAGAATAATCAACGGGTGGAAAGACAACAGGTTCCCCGGCAAAATCAGCAAAGGATAGAAAGGCCTTATCAGAATCGCGGTAATCAAAGAACAGAAAGACAGCAGTCACCAGGTCAAAACAACCAGAGATTGGAAAGGCCGCAAGTTCCGGGTCAGAATAATCAGCGCGTGGAAAGGCAACAAGTTCCGAATCAGAACAGCCAAAGGATAGAAAGGCAATCTAATCAGAATAGTCAGCGGGTAGAAAGGCAATCAGTGCCAAATCAGAATACCCAAAGAGTGGAAAGACCTTACCAGAACCGTGGTCAGCAGCCACAACTGCAGAAACAGTCAGAACAAAGAGGGAATGGAACCGGAAATGGTAATGGTAATGGGAGAAAAAGAGGAAATAATTAAACAATCACTGGCCGTATATAGTAAAAGAGCTTCTGAAAGGAAGTTCTTTTTTATTTCATGAATTTTATCAGGTTATGAAATAACAGTATTTCGTAACTTTTACTGCTTTTTATTTAATCAAACATTGCTGCTTTATGAAAAAGAACCTTCATCGTCGTGAATTTGTAAAGGCTACTGCGGCTGCCTCTGCTGCATTTACCATCATTCCCAGAAATGTTTTAGGAAAGGGATTTGTTCCACCAAGCGATAAAATAAATATTGCCTATATCGGTTGCGGCACACAGGGTCTTCGCGAAATGTGTCAGCTTATCACAAAGCCCGAGATACAAATTGTATCTGTTTGTGATCCGAATAAATTGAGTACCGATTATCTTGACTGGTCGCCAAATGGCATTCGGGATGGCATCCGCAAAGTACTGGAGAACCCCAATTGGGGAGCGGGTTATACAGGTATACCGGGCGGAAGAGATATTGGGAAAGAACTTGTTGACGCTTATTACTCAAAGAAAATCGGTTCAGGTTATAAAGCATGTAAGTCATATGCAGACTTCCGGGAGCTGTTTGAAAAAGAAAAAGATTTTGATGCGGTAAAAATTATGACACCTGATCATTTGCATGGATATATTTCTGTTGCTTCAATGAAAAAAGGCAAACATGTGGTGATACATAAACCACTGGCTAACCGGATGCATGAGGCAAGGCTGGTGATGAAGACGGCAAAAGACACAGGAGTAAGCACACATTTGCTTGCATGGAGCAAGCGAACAGGAATGACATTAGTAAAGCAATGGATCGATGAAGGCCAGATAGGAACGTTAAGAGAAATTCATAACTGGAGCAATCGTCCTGTATGGCCGCAATGGACAGCTAATCCCAAAGATGAGATGCCGGTACCAAAAGATTTTGACTGGGATCTATGGTTGGGTGTTGTGCCTGACAGGCCTTATCACCCTAACTATACTCATAATGTTTTCCGCGGTTGGTATGATTTCGGTGGCGGCGCCATTGCCGATATGGGACATTATAGTTTATGGCCATTGTTTCTAACGTTGGGAATTGAGACCGCTCCACTTTCGGCTGAAGCATATGGCACTACAACAAGGGTCGTGGAAAACCAGGTTTGCAGACCTTACAATAATGATGTAGCATTTCCTGTCTCATGTATCGTACATTTTAAGTTTCCAAAACAGGAGACGCTGCCAGCATTTGATCTTTACTGGTATGACGGTGGAATGAAACCACATGGATTTGAAGAATTAGGAAATAAAACGCTGGCTCCGGAAGGGATGATGTTTGTTGGTGAGAAAGGAAGGATCATTGCCGATTTCAGGTGTGAGAATCCAAGGCTTTTGCCAGAAACAAAAATGAACGCATATATGCAGGGAAAAGAACCGTATAAAGAACAAACCGAAGGCGGTGAACAGCATTGGATAAATGCATTTAAGAATAAAACCCAATCACCGGGAAGCTTTTTAAATGCCGGCTCAGTAACCGAAACTATTTTATTGGGCGCGGTTTCATTAAGAGCAAAGAAAAAAGTTGAATATGATTCGGTGAATATGAAGATTACGAATGATGAGGCGGCTAATAAATATTTTTATCGAGAATACAGACCGGGATGGGAAATGTAGCTTAGCTTTCAAGCCCGGGCTAAAGCCCGGATTTTTGAGAGTCGTTATAGTGAAGGTACAAAACATCAATCGGGCTTTAGCCCGTCAACTAAAATTAATCAGGATATGGATCGCAGAAATTTCATCGAAAACACATTAACTGTTGGTGCGGGCAGTTTGATCGTACCATCATTGTTAAACAAAAAAAGTACAATCATGAATTCACCAGAAAAGAAGGATGATATTTCAATCGCCCAATGGGCATTGGTCGAAGAAATAAGAGCCGGTAAATGGAAGAATCTTGATTTTCCAAAAATTGCCAGGGAAGATTTTGGTGTAAATGGAATTGAGTTTGTAAATACTTTGTTTGAAGTGCCGACAGAAAATTACCTGAAGCAACTAAAGCAAAATGCAAAAGATCACGGCGTAACGATGGTCCTGATCATGTGTGATGCGGAAGGCGATGGCGCTGCTGATACAAAAGAAGGACAAAAACAATTTGCCATCAATCATCGTAAGTGGGTTGATATTGCACATTATCTCGGTTGCCATGCTGTAAGGACCAATTGTCGTGGTCCCCAAAATGCCGATAAGAAAGAAGCGCTAAAGTGGGCAACCGATGCGTATAACCAATTACTCGAATATGCAAAACCTGCAAACATAAGTATTGTAATAGAAAACCATGGTGGCGTTTCCAATGATGGTGACTGGATGGTTGACCTCGTTAAAAAACTAAATAATCCACTATTTGGTACTTATCCCGACTGGCGACAGCCTTCAAAGGATTTTGACAATTATGAATACCTGAAAAAGACGCTGCCTTATGCTAAAGGAATGTCTTATCGCAATCAACCAGATGATGCATTAACTATAAAAATGATTGAGCTAAGTAAAACGAGTTATAAGGGCTGGTATGGGATTGAGTCGAGTGGGAGAGATGCGATCAAGAAAGGAATTGAGTTGCTGAAAAAGCATTTGTTGAATCAATCGTGAACTACAAGTTTGCTTTATAATATTCCCATTGCTTTTTTAATTTTTCCATTAAAGAAATATAGCCGGGATCATTCTTTAAGCTTTTAAGATTTGGGTCATTCTTAAATAAGGGATAACATGGCATGCCGTGATCAGAAGTTTTTTGCAGCCACTCAACTGCCTTTGCAGTTTCTCCCATTAATGCATAGGCAGAAGCAATCAAATGTTCGGCATGATGAAAATGAGACTTGCCTGCACCATGTTCGATTGAAAACTTTATTTCTGCCTCTGCTTCTTTTTTCTTTCCGGTGCCCGCATATAAAACAGCATAGCCTGCAGCGAGGTCAGATTTTTCAGTTTCCAGTCGCTGGTCCTTTTTGATCTGATCAAGAGATTTAAAAGCTTCTTCAGTTTTCCCCAGATACCAGAGTACCAAAGCTTGTTCGCGCATCCATCCACCGCCTGGATTTTTTGGAGATTGGAATAATGTCAATGCCGAATCGAACTTTTGTTGATACCAAAAAACCCGGGCGACTCTCGGGTGTGCAAAACGACTTGCCGGATCTAATGTTAAAGCGATCCTGAGTTCATGAAGT
Source organism: Chitinophagaceae bacterium (assembly GCA_025929635.1). Lineage (GTDB taxonomy): Bacteria > Bacteroidota > Bacteroidia > Chitinophagales > Chitinophagaceae > VBAS01. Next base: position 1,042 of record JAICPX010000007.1, on the reverse strand, counting down.
GCTTTATCGAGTAACCCGATATGAAAGTAGATGCTTCCGAGGCTTTCGTGCGCCTCAACATGATTGGGGTTTAGTTCAATGGCTTTTTTAAATTCTTTGACTGCTTGTTCATGAGGAAAGCCATTTGACAATGTCCACGCAAGATTTCCTTTCGCTACATATGCATCTGCCAAATTGGGATCCAAACTAATTGCTTGCTGAGTTGCTACAAATGCCTTTGTTTCCCACTTCGGGTCCGGATCATAAATAAAATTGATCGAGTTGTAACCTTTTGCTGCGTCCGCATAAGCCAGTGCAAATTTTGGATCAATAGCTATTGCTTTTTCAAACAGGCTGATCGCACTGTCAATAAGCTTGCGATTTCCCGCACCAGCTTTACGGGCCAGATAATGACCTTGTAAATAATAATCGTAGGCTTCCAGGTTATCCGTTGGAGGTTTTAAATGTTTACCGGTTCCGGCAATAGCGATTTTTAATGAGTCAATAATATGCCGGGAAATGTCATCCTGTATCTCGAACAAGTCTTTTACCTGGCGATCAAATTTGTTGGCCCAGACATGAAATCCATCCTTTGTCTTGATCAATTGGACATTGAAACGAAGTATATCTCCTGAACGTTGCACACTACCCTCCAGTATATAACTAACATTAAGTTCTTTTCCGACTTCAGTTGGATTCACCGTTTTTCCCTTGTACTGAAAAACGCTGTTCCTGGAGATCACCAACAGTCCCGGTATTTGTGCCAGATCCGATATGAGCGATTCTGTCATTCCATCGCTGAAATATTCCTGCGAAGAATCCGCACTCATATTTACAAATGGTAAAACCGCGATCGATTTAGTCATTGTCGTTTCCGCATTGACGACCTGATCATTTTTTGCAGATGTAAATCCTCCTTTGAAAAAATAAGCTGCTAGAAGTATTATAATGATTGAAAGAGCAATCAAAAATACATTTCGTTTAGGTTTTATTTTTTGAACAATCTGTTGATGAGCAATAGCCACTCCGTCTGCAGTAACCTGGTAAACTTTGATCGGTTCTT
>JAICPX010000428.1 GCA_025929635.1 Chitinophagaceae bacterium | reverse complement strand
GGAAATGGCGGGTGGCCGGGCAACAAATGGAAAAGAAAGAATACTGGATATTCAACCAACCGAATTACACCAGCGAACGCCTTTGTTTATTGGGAGTAAATTGATGATGGATGAACTGGAGAGAAACCTGAACCAGGATTAACAGGATTAATTTGATTTTTGATGAAATATGGATAAGTCAATTGAAATAATAGAATACAACGATAATTATCATTCGGATTTTAAGCGAATGAATTTGGAATGGTTGGATAAATACAATCTTACGGAAAGTCATGACCTGATGGTGCTTGATGATCCAAAAGGAACAATAGTCGATCGCGGTGGTTTTATCTGGCTTGCAAAATCAGGTGATGAGATCATCGGCTCCATCGCGTTGATGAATGAAGGACATGGTATATTTGAACTGGCTAAAATGTGTGTAAGAGAGGATTGGCAGGGAAGAGGAATCAGCAAAACGCTTATTGAAACCTGTTTGAAAAAAGCAAAGCAGATGGGAGTGAAAAAGTTGACGCTTTTCTCCAATCATCAATTGCGGACCGCATTGAAGCTGTATGAAAAGTATGGGTTTAAAAATGTGGAAGTAAAAGATTCGCCTTTTGAGACGGCAGATGTAAAAATGGAATTGGAATTTTAATAATGATGATAGAACTATATAGGCACATTAGAAAAACACACATCGAATTTCTATGTGAACCTATGTTTCTATGTACCTATGTGGTAAAATAAAGGGTATCGATTGAAACGGAAAATTCTTTAAATGAGCGAAACGATCATAAAAGTCAAAAACCTTGTAAAGAATTACGGCAGCTTCCAGGCTGTAAAAGGAATAAGCTTTGAAGTAAAGGAAGGAGAAATATTTGGTTTGCTTGGTCCTAACGGCGCGGGTAAATCAACAACACTTGAGATCATTGAAACGCTAAGAGAAAAAACCAGTGGCGAGGTTTGGGTAAACGGATTTAACCTCGACAAAGAACCCGATGAAATAAAAAAGATCATTGGTGTGCAGTTGCAAACCAGTGGGTATTATCCGAATCTGAAGCTCACTGAACTTATATTGTTGTTTGGCGGGCTTTACAATCGTACTATTGACCCGATGAATTTGCTTGAAATGGTGAATTTAAAAGATAAGGCCAATGCGAAAGTTAAGGAGCTCAGTGGTGGCCAAAAGCAACGATTTTCGATTGCGACGACAATGATCAATGACCCCAAAATTGTTTTTCTTGATGAGCCAACAACAGGTCTTGATCCGCAGGCAAGAAGAAATCTTTGGGAGCTGGTAAAAAATATCCGGGCCAAAGGGGCAACCGTTATAATTACGACGCATTATATGGATGAAGCAGAAGTGCTTTGTGATCGTGTTGCCATTATCGATGCCGGGAGAATAATTGCAATGGAATCTCCTGATGGGTTGATCGATAATCTAGTGTCATCAGGATTTGAAAGACCAAAAGAAGTGAAGAAAGCGAACCTGGAAGATGTGTTTATTAATCTAACGGGACATTCGTTAAGGGAGGAATGATGCCAAAGTCAATAGTCGATAGTCTATAGTCAATAGTGTGAACTCAACAAACCAGGGATCAATGGGCAACTACATTCTTACCTTTACAATACAAGAATTTTTTACTTTTGAATTTTTACTTTTTACTTTATGGCAAACACAACAACAATAGATCCCCGTTACCCGGTTGGGCAGTATGAGCCGAAACCATTTTCAATTGATCAGAAAGTAGCCTGGATGGCAGATATAAAGTTCTTACCTGCTCAATTGGAGAATGCAGTGCTCAACCTCGATGAAAAACAATTGCACACTCCTTATCGTGAGGGTGGGTGGACGGTGCAGCAGGTAGTGCATCATGTGGCAGATAGTCACATGAACGCATATATCCGGTTTAAGGTGGGATTGACAGAAGATAATCCAACGATCAAACCGTATAATGAAAAATTATGGGCTGAATTCAGCGACGTTCAAAAACTGCCAATCAATATTTCACTCACTTTGTTACATGCACTTCATTTGCGCTGGTATGAGGCATTAAAGTACATTACGGACGAGCAGTGGAACAACAGAACTGTTTTTCATCCTGAGCACAAAAAGACAATGAGACTTTGGTACTTGCTTGGGATGTATTCATGGCATGGAAGGCACCATGTTGCACATATTACTTCTTTAAGAGACCGGATGAAATGGTGAGGAATTTGAAATTTGAGATTTGAAATTTGAGATTATGGCAACCATTCACCGATTTGAGGATTTGGAAATTTGGCAGATAGCAAGAAGGCTATCGTTGAAAATATTCAAATTAACAGAAGTGGGCCCGGCTTCCAAAGATTATAAATTCAGGGATCAAATCAGAAGTTCTGCCGGATCTGTAATGGATAATGTTGCAGAAGGTTTTGAAAGATCGAGTCAATTTGAGTTTGTAAATTTTTTAGGTATTTCTAAAGGCTCTTCTGGCGAAGTGAGATCCCAGCTTTATAGAGGTATTGATCAACAGTATTTTCCCTCCGATACAAGTGAGCTGACTCAGGAATATCAAGAATTGGGAGGGAAAATTTCAGGCTTCATGAAATACCTTAATAAATCAGAAATAAAAGGGAGGGCAGAAGTTTAAAGACCGTGGCTAATCTCAAATTTCAAATCTCAAACATCAAATCTGAAATCCAACATGAAATGGAAAACCCTCTCTTCAGAATACCTCTTCGATGATCTTTGGTTCAAAGTTCGCAAAGATATTTGTGAAGCTCCCGACGGCAGGATAATCGATCCTTACTACGTTTATGAATTTCCTGAATGGGCAACAGCTTTTGCTTTAACTGAAGACAACAAAGTGATCATGGTAAAACAATATCGTCACCCGGTTGGCGAAGTTTGTATTGAATTGCCGGGAGGTTGTGTTGATGATAATGATAAGGACTTTCAGGCCGCAATTGCCCGGGAATTGCTGGAAGAAACTGGTTATACCTTCTCTTCTTATGAATCACTGGGAAAAATTTCTGCTAATCCCTCCACCAATACAAACTGGATGCATATGTTTCTTGCCAAAGGAGGGAAAAAGGTGGGTGAACAAGTGCTTGATCATAATGAAGAGATCGTGGTTGAGCTGTATACAGTTGAAGAAATAAAAGAATTACTTCGTGAAAACAAGATCATGCAGGCGATGCATGTCAGTACAATTGTATATGCGTTAGAAAAAATAGGCAAGTTATCTTATTGATCCGGAGAGTGGGAACATTAATGTTCACAGCTGTTGATTGAGCGGAGTCCCTCATTTGCAATCCAGCCGTACTTCTATTAGATACCTTCCACGAACATATTTTGATTTGTCTCTGCATTAAGTGTTTTTCTTATTTGTCACTGGTTCGATTTTTCCATCAGTGATCGACCTGATCGCATCTTGAATTTGCGCTATGCTTCTTCGGTGTCTCAGGTATTTTTTATTTCTGAATTGGCCATAGGCAACCAACTCATTCAGCTTTAACTGGTGTAAGACAAGAAGGTCTAATAGTTCAGCGAGGTTTGAAGATTTATATCTTGCCACTGGTAAGAATTATGAAAATGGATAGCAAATCCCATGCGATAGAGATGTGGTAAACGGGACATTATTCGCCGGTTCTGCGCGTTCAGCCTGATATTTGTTTCCCACATGGATTTTTTGAGTAGGTAAAGAACTTCCATTCGTTTTGCCAGGGGAAAAATTTTACCTATTTGAGCAGGTCATATGTATTCAGGCTCACATGTCCTGTGCAGTATCCGGAGCCGAAGCAAGTAAAAAAATCAAAGTAACTTGAGCCTGGAATTAAAGATCCACTTCCCCAACCAGGAACACACTACCACAAATAAGAATCAAGTCATCATTATGTGCTTTAGCCTTTGCTGCCTTTAGTGCAGAATTGACATCAGCGTAAACTTCGCCATTCAAATTTTGACTTTTGGCTTTTGCCTTTAAAACATCTGCCGGCAATGCTCTTGGAATTTGTGCCTGTGTAAAATAATAAGTAGCGTAGTAGGGAAGGAGGGACAATACTTTTTCTATTTCTTTATCTTTTACTAGCCCAATGACGATATGAAGCCCGTGGAAGCTTGTTAATTCAAGCTGTTGTGTTATTTGCCTTATACCCTCTTCGTTATGTCCAACATCCAGCACTATTATGGGGTGCTCG
>JAICPX010000489.1 GCA_025929635.1 Chitinophagaceae bacterium | reverse complement strand
GCCGGCTTCGTAAAGCTGGAACCGAAAGATTACAAAAAAATTACTGGCAAGAAATTAAGCTCAAGAGAAATACTTACGCTAAAAATTAAGAAAAGGCAGAGAAAAGATGGAACAATTGCATCGGTCTCATTTGAAAAAAAAAAATCAAAATCAAAAATTCCATTTGGGCGGATTTCTTTTGGGCCTTATAGTTCCCGTTGGTTTTATTATCACTTTATTTTTTAAGGATAAGAACAAGAAAAGAAGAACCTTTTCAGCTCTTCTTGGTATGTTAGTCGTTTTAGCTACCGGAGCAACATTATTAGTATTAAGTCTACTTGCCAACGCATATTAGTCATAACGTTTTAAATAAAAAACCCCGAACTTAATCGGGGTTAGTAAAAGGGTACTATTTGGTTTTTCCAGAAAGGCGTCTCTCAATGAGTACCTGCCTTCCCATCCAAAATTCAATTTATAATGACTTTTCCCTGCTCCCCTCTACGCCTTTGGCGGAGAGGGGTCGGGGGTGAGGTGTTAACTGCAACCAAGACTATTCCCGCAATTCAAACACTTGTAACAAGTACCACTCCGAACTGTAATATGTCCGCAGACATTACAAGCCGGTGCATCACTTTGCATGCTCTTGTTTGCGCTGCTTAATGCATCATTACTAGTCTCGGCTTTTACAGAAAATTGTTTCTGAACTTTTGCCGGCTGTACTCCATTGCCGGCATTACCAACCACTCTTACACTTGACAATGCCGGTTCTTTGTCATACTCAAGACTGGTCGGTATTTCATCCCAGTCATCAGCTCCTGTATTCAGGACTTCTGGTTTGTCCAGCACATGCACCAGGTCAGTTCTTCCCAGGTATTCATAACCCAATACACGGAAGATAAAGTCAACAAGTGATGTGGTTGATTTGATATTCGGGTGCTCAACAAATCCTGAAGGATCAAACCGGGTGAATGCAAATTTGTCAACAAACTCTTCCAATGGCACACCATATTGTAAACCGATAGAGATAGCTATGGCAAAACAGTTCATCATGCTGCGCATAGTGGCACCTTCCTTTGCCATATCGATAAAGATCTCTCCCAGGGTACCATCACCATATTCACCTGTACGCAGGAAGATGGCCTGTCCATTGATCTTTGCTTTCTGTGTAAAGCCTCTTCTTTTTGCAGGCAATGAACGACGTTCAACGATCGACGCCAGCTTACGTTTCAATTTTGTATCGGGTGAAGCTTGCACCCTTTTTTGTACTTCCTCAAACAACTCTTCAACGGTCAGTTTACTGAGATCTACGATATTAGATTCGAGTTGGTGGTGGGTAGTGGCTGGCTCTGCAACTTCAGACTTCTCACTTCCGTCTTCGGACTTCTTCTTCTTATCAGACTTATTACTGAGCGGCTGCGACAATTTGGAACCATCACGATACAATGCATTTGCTTTTAATCCTAATTGCCAGCTCAGCATATAGGCATTGGCAATTTCATCGACGGAAGCTTCATTAGGGAGATTGATAGTTTTGGAAATAGCTCCGCTGATAAAAGGCTGTACGGCACCCATCATCCGGATATGGCCATTGGCATGAATATAACGCTGACCTTTCTTTCCACATTTGTTGGCACAGTCAAAAACGGGCAGATGTTCGTCTTTCAAATAAGGAGCTCCTTCCAGCATACCGGTGCCGCATACATAATCATTCGCTGCATCGATCTGTTCTTCGCTGAAACCAAGCGCTTCCAACAGGCTCCACTCAAAATCATTGTACTGATCCGGTGTAAAGCCCAGGCGCTGCAGGCATTCTTCGCCTAAAGTATATTTATTGAAAACAAACCCTATTTCAAAAGCAGTAGCAACGGCAGCATCCAGTCTTTTTATTTCATCAGCGATAAACCCCTTCTCGCTTAATGTTTGATGATTGATAAATGGAGCTCCTGCAAATGATGCTGTACCTACAGCATATTTTATTATAGCGTCTCCTTCTTTTTCTGAATAATTCAAATTCTTTAACGCTGCCGGCACAGATTGATTGATGATCTTGAAATAACCGCCGCCTGAAAGTTTTTTGAATTTCACCAACGCGAAATCTGGTTCAACTCCGGTCGTATCACAATCCATTACCAGGCCGATCGTTCCTGTTGGCGCAATTACAGTTGCCTGGGCATTGCGATAACCATATTTCTCACCCAGCTCAACCGCATCATCCCATGCTTTGCAGGCAGCTTTCAAAAGATCCGCAGGGCAATACTGCACTTTGATACCCTGTGGTTTCAAAGAAAGACCCTCGTATTTATCCGCATCGTAAGCAGCCAATCGATGGTTGTGCATTACCCGCAGCATGTCCTCGCGGTTCTCTTCATACCTTGGGAAAGTACCCAACACCCTCGCCATTTCTGCAGATGTCTTATAAGATATACCGGTCATGATAGCTGTGAGGGCCCCGGCAATTGCTCTTGCTTCTTCGCTATCATAAGAAATACCGCTTACCATTAATAATGTACCCAGGTTCGCATAGCCAAGTCCAAGCGTCCTGTACTCATAACTCAATTGTGCAACGTCTTTACTTGGAAATTGAGCCATTAAGACAGAGACTTCCAGTACAACGGTCCATAACCGGCAATTGTATTCATATCCTTCTACATCAAATGTGTTAGTGTCTGTATCATAAAACTTCATCAGGTTTGCCGATGCCAGGTTACACGCCGTATTATCAAGAAACATGTATTCACTGCAGGGATTTGAAGCATTGATGCGACCGCCTTTTGGACAGGTATGCCACTCATTAATAGTTGTATCGTATTGGGCACCCGGGTCAGCGCAGCGCCAGGCCGCATATGCGATCTGGTTCCAGAGTTCTCTTGCCGGAATTTTTTTCATTACTCTTCCATCCATTCTCCCTTTTAGTTCCCATTCACCATCTTTCTGCAACACTTCAAAAAAATCGTTTGGTATGCGAACCGAGTTATTAGAGTTCTGTCCACTTACGGTTCTGTAAGCTTCGCCTTCATAATCGCTTGGATAACCAGCAGCGATCAATGCAGCTACTTTCTTTTCTTCTTCTACTTTCCAGTTAACGAATTGGACTATTTCAGGATGGTCAAGATCCAGGCAAACCATTTTTGCAGCACGACGGGTTGTACCACCGCTTTTGATGGCCCCGGCTGCACGGTCACCGATCTTTAAAAAGCTCATTAAACCAGATGATGTACCACCACCACTTAGCTTTTCGCCTTCTCCTCTTAAATGAGAAAAGTTGGTACCAACACCTGAACCATATTTAAATATTCTCGCCTCACGAACCCAGAGATCCATGATGCCTCCGTCATTTACAAGGTCATCACTGACACTTAATATAAAGCACGCATGAGGTTGCGGTCGTTCATAAGCTGACGTGGACCTCTTTAATTCCCCATCAGCAGGATCAACGAAATAATGACCCTGTGGTTTTCCCTTGATCCCATAGCTTTCATATAAACCTGTATTGAACCATTGCGGGCTGTTGGGCACACACATTTGATTCAATATTGAATACACCAATTCTTCATAAAAAACTTGTGCGTCTTTTTCTGAAGCAAAGTAATT
>JAICPX010000420.1 GCA_025929635.1 Chitinophagaceae bacterium | reverse complement strand
TCACGGGTCCGTCGCACAACGGTAAGCGTGGCCAGGCCAAACAGCCCCATGCACGCAATAAAAATGGAAAGTGCGGAAGCAAGTTTTACAATTATCCCGGTTCTTTGTTCCTCCCTGTATTGAGCAGCTATTGATTCATCAAGGAATCGATATTCAAATTCCTGGTCGGGTACAACTTTTGTCCAAACTTGCTTTAGTGTATTGAGGTTGGCCGCTAAATTTCCGGTCTTTAACCTTACGGAAATTCTCGGTTGTAGCGGTGCGCCAAAACTGATATCATTTATCCTGCGGAAAAATGTATCCGGTTTTACCACCATGGCAAGGGGTTGGATCGGCGTGTGCAATGATTGGTAGTTAAAATCTTTTACCACGCCGATTATTTGTTGCCCGATCCGTCCCGGTAATTTTTGACCCACTCCATTTTTCCATCCAAAATGTTTGACCAGGGCTTCATTCACTATCATAGAAGAAGTTTGATCTGCCGGGTTATCGGCAGAAAAATCCCTCCCCTCAGCCATTTGAATATTCATCGTCTTTAAAAAATATGGATCAACAGCATTGAATTGAAAGCTCCTGTACACGTTTTTATCATCAGCATACCCCACGCTGATCCATGGTGTCTCCGAAAAACTCATAAGCGATACGGATGCCCCTGCTACCTGCGGTTGTTTCAATAATTCATTGCGATACAACTCAGCGATCTCCATTCCTCTTAGCCTTGGCTTATTAGTAGGCACGATCACAACCTGTTCTTTTTGGTATCCCAGATCTTTATTGCGCAGGTAATCCAATTGCCCGCCGATCACGATCGTGCAAACGATCATCGCAATAGAAGTAACGAATTGTCCTGTAATGAGACTCTTTCGAAACAAACCACTTTTATTTCCAAGCTTTAGTTTTCCTTTTAGAATTTCAACCGGCCGGAAACCGGAAAGGATAATTGCCGGGTAAATACCTGCTATCAAACCAATGAGTATAATTATGAATAGACAATAACCAGCAAAAACAAGATCGAACTGAAGAGCAAGTTGTCTGTTGATGATCTGGTTGAAAGGACTTACGAGAGCAACTGATAAAATAATTCCAATAATTACTGAGATAACCGTAAGCAGGATCGCTTCACCCCAAAACTGCCTGATGAGCTGTTGCCGTTCTGCGCCCAATACTTTTCTCACACCCACTTCCATGGCCCTTGTTGCAGACCTCCCAACAGAAAGTGTGATAAAATTGATACAGGCAACCAGGAGAATAAGTATCCCAATCGTTAAAAGTATGTATGAATACTTTGGGTTGCTGATAGGCTCAATGCCGGCGGGCAAACTGGTATCAAGATGAATCTTTGTTATTGGCTGCAGACTCACGATATAACCACCCTCTCTATAATTCTCCCCCAGGTTCTTTTTTACCATGGAAGGAAACTTCTTTGCCAATTGATCCGGGTTTGCATCTTTCCGAAGCAACACATATGTTTCAGGATTTACGCTAAACCACGCCTGCATTGCACGGGGACTAAAAAGATATTTCCCATTAGAGAAAGAAATGAGCGCATTGTACTTTACGCTTGACTCTTCCGGTGCGGACTTAGCAATACCAGCCACTGAGAACATTACTTTTTCATTGGCCAATTGCAATTCTATAGTTTTCCCGATCGGGTTTTGCTTTCCAAAATATTTCTTTGCTGTTTTTTCTGTGAGAATTATTGAGTTGCTTGTAGGAAAAGGATTTTCCCTGCTTCCTTCAAGCAGCTCAAAATCAAACATTCGAAAAAAGCTTGAATCAACCATTCTCATGTCTTCACTGAATGATTGATCACCTATTTTAACAAGCGTATTTAGATTAAACACACGACAGGTGGTTTCAATCTCGGCGAAGCTTGATTGCAGCGCACCGGCAAGTGGTAAGGGAGTGACGATATCAATAATGTCGTCCTGGTCGTCATAATTTTCCAACACCCAGGCACGGTAGATCCTGTCGGATTTACTGTGGAACTTATCATAACTCCATTCGCTTCGAACAAACAGCATGATAAGTATGCAACAAGTGATCCCGATGGCAAGACCAAGAATATTGATGGCTGTATATCCTTTGTTTCTCAAAAGATAACGCATGGCTACTTTGATGTAGTTCCGTATCATAATGTTTGTTTTAAATAATTATTAATTATTAATCATTAATTATTGATTTATTCAGTTCGCAATGATTTTACCGGGTTACCAAACGCAGCCTTTATTGCCTGGAAACTTATTGTGATCAACGTGATCAGTAGTGCAGCTATTCCGGCTGCAACAAATACCCACCATCCTATGTTTATACGATAAGCAAAATTTTCAAGCCATTGGTTCATTGCCCACCAGGCTACAGGAAAAGCAACCAAAACAGAAACCAGTACGAGTCCCAGGAAATCCTTTGATAGCATCACAGCAATGTTGCGGACGGAAGCACCCACGACTTTTCGTATTCCAATTTCCTTCTGTCTTTTTTGCGCAGTAAATGCAGCAAGACCAAAAAGTCCCAAACAAGAAATTATAATTGCAAGACCGGCAAAATACCGGGACAACACAGCCACTCTTTGCTCAGATGCGTACATCGCCTGGTAATCTTCATCAAGGAATTTATAATCAAAAGCAACGCCGGAATTATACTTGTTATAAAGCCTTTTTACTTTATCTAGAGTTGCTTGTTCGGAGCCTGCATTAATTTTCGCAATGATATAATGTGTATTTTTTGGCTCCAATAAAATGAACAGTGGTTTCACATTTTCATGTAAAGATTCAAAATGAAAATTGTTGACAACGCCAATTATTTCCCGATCGTTACCCCAAAGATTAACGTACTTACCAACCGGGTTGTTAAGTCCCATCATATCAATGGCACTCTCATTGAAAATGATCTTTGCACTATCAGCACCAAAATTTTTTGAAAAGCTTCGACCTTCTTTCATTTTGATACCCATCATTTCGATCATGTCATAATCCACATGTACGATTTCGAATGGGATTTCCTTATCGGGTGTTTTACCGGGCCATGCGACACCGCCTGTTGTATTAAACCCTCCGTCAAAACGATGATCGGTTGCTGAAGCATTTACGATGCCCGGGATATTCTTTAACTCAGCAAGAAATGTTGCCGTATTATACTGAATCTTTCCCTCATTTGTAAAATAAATGATGTTCTCTTTATTATAACCGAGGTTTTTGGTTTGAATTAGTTTCACCTGGTTATAAATTATGACAACTGATATAATAAAAACAACTGATAAAGAAAATTGAAATATGACCAGCCCACGTCGTACCCATAATTCAGTTATCGAGGTTTTCAATTTTCCTTTTAAGATTGTGACGGGTTTAAAGCCGGAAAGATATAGTGCCGGGTAGCTGCCAGCCAGTAATCCCGTCAGCAAAGCAATTCCCAAAATGGTCAATGCAAAGCCCGCATCCCATCTTAGGGCAATGTGTTTCGAAGTAATACTATTAAATTGGGGCAGCAACAATGCAACCATGACGATGGAAATAATCAACGATAAAAAAACGATCAATACGGATTCTCCCATGTATTGAAAAATAAGCGTAGACCTTCCTGCTCCAACCACCTTCTTTATCCCCACTTCCTTTAATCTCCGGGAGGCTTTTGCTGTTGAAAGATTCATGAAATTGATACAAGCAATAACAAGAATGATAATAGCCACTATGGTAAACAGTTGGACATATTCAATCCTTCCGCCCGACTGGATTCCATTCTCATAATTTCCATACAAATAATTGCCCGAAAAAGATGCGAGGAAGATACTCCGGTCTGTGTCGGGCTTTTTGGTTTTGATAAACCCGGCAATCTTGCTATTGAATTGCTGAAGATCTGTCCCATTTTTAAGAACGACATAAGTATTCGTACCATTGTTACCCCATTCAAGTACTGATGGAGATATTTCTTTAAATGCTTCAAAAGACAACACAAAATCAAATTGCTCGGAAGAATTAGCAGGTACTTTTTTGAAAACTCCTGAGATATTTACGGGTGCTTTAAAACTACCTAACTCCCATTCCAACGTCTTACCAATTATGCTTTGCGTGCTACTGAATAATTTTGAAGCCAGCTCATCCGATATTACGATGGAACTCTTATCAGTTAACATAGCATTCTTATCCCCTTGTATTATATCATAAGAAAAAACATCGAAAAATTCTTTGCCGGCAAATTGACCCACCGCTTTTATTTTATTATTTCGATCTGCGGAAACTATG
>JAICPX010000512.1 GCA_025929635.1 Chitinophagaceae bacterium | reverse complement strand
TTAATAGTTTTCTTATATTTATTCATCAATAGTTTTATATGAAGAAATACTTTATACCGGCATTTTTCTTCCTGAGTTTTGGAGCTTATTCACAAGATACCTACTGGCAACAGCAATTACGCTACACAATAACTGCAGAATTGAATGATAAGGATAAAACCATCACCGGCCAGGAAACCATCGTTTATAAGAATAATTCCCCGTCTACCCTGGATTTTATATGGTTTCATATTTGGCCAAATGCGTATAAAAATGAGTCCACGGCTCTTTTTCAGCAGTTGAAAAGTGATTCTTCCCGTTCCAGGAAGCTCGTAAACCCGGGTAAAGGGTATATTGATAATCTTTCATTTACCGTAGATGGTAAATTGGCCATAACCGAACCACATTCAAATCCCCGGTACATAGATATTATAAAAGTACTGCTTGACAAACCACTTGCGCCGGGGGATTCGGTTAGCATAGCTACACCTTTTTACGTTGTCCTTCCGCGTTATTTCTCGCGATCAGGTTATGATGAAAGTGAATTCATGGCTTGCCAATGGTATCCAAAACCGGCGGTGTATGACAAGACCGGTTGGCATGAAATGCCGTATCTCGATATGGGAGAATTTTACAGTGAATATGCCACTTACAATGTTAGCCTTACCGTACCGTCCGACTATATTGTAGGAGCTACAGGGACATTGCAAACAAAAGCTGAAATAGATTCATATAAAAGAATTGGTGCCCAAAACGCAAGTGACCGGAAAGGAAAACCTGTTTTATACAAACCTACAGTAACGACCCCGACTAAACAACTTCAGTATTATGCAGAGCAGGTACCGGACTTTGCCTGGTTCGCTGATAAAGATTTTGTAATTCAATATGACACTGTCCAGCTAACTACCGGTAAAGTGGTTGATGCATTTACATATTATCATAATAAGAAGAATACGATTTGGGACAATAGTATTGATTACGTAAAAGACGGTGTTCGATATTACAGTGATTGGATCGGGGAGTATGGTTATCCTGTTGCACAGGCCGTGGAAGGTCCTGCTAATAATTCAAGTGGGGGAATGGAATACCCGATGGTAACGCTTATCACAAGTCCGGATGCAAAAAAAGAAACCTTAGCAGGTGTGATCGTTCATGAAGTGGGACATAATTGGTTTATGGCGATGCTGGGTAGCAATGAACGGCTGCATACCTGGATGGATGAAGGATTGAACACTTACTACCAGTTCAGGTACGAAGCGGAGAAATTCCGCCACAATTCAATATTTGGAAATGAGGTTCCCGCAGAATTGAAAAAACTACCAGCCACGGAATTTCTAAGCATAATATACGATGCATTTGATAAAAGCTTACCAATGCATTCAGCGATGGAAACACCGGCGGAGAAATTCCCTAACAGCGATGAGTACGGGTTGGTGTCGTATATAAAGGCATCGTTGTGGATGTACATGCTTGAAGCCTCTATCGGGAGAGATAAGGTCGATGCTGCATTGAAGAATTATTTTAATAAATGGAAATTCAAACATCCTCACCCGGAGGACATGCAAAAGGCCTTTGAAGAAGCAATTGGAGCAAGCCTGTCAAAATTCTTTGCACTCACAAAAAAAGAGGGAAAGTTTGAGTAATAAAAAATAGTTACGGTGAGATGGATTTCACCACACTTAGTAAAATTCAACCGCCAATGAAACTTATTACATTTTTTGTTTTCGTATTCATGTTTATTTCCTGTGCTGAAAACAAAACCATCGATACCACCATTGTTAAAAAAGAGATTGCAGATGCTGAAAAGGCATTTGAGACAATGGCAAAGGAAAAGGGAATCGCTGAAGCATTTGCATACTATGCAGACAGCAATGCGGTGATCATGCGAAGAAATGATACTCTGATAATGGGCAAAGAAGGGATCAGGAGATTTTACTCGGATGATTTTTATAAAACAGCTTCTGTTACCTGGTCACCAGATTTTATTGATGTCGCTGAAAATGGGGATATGGCTTATACCTACGGAAAATACTTATGGCAGTCAAAGGACAGTACAGGGAAACCGATCGAATTGAGAGGTGTCTTTCATACTGTTTGGAAAAAACAGAAGGATGGAAGCTGGCGATATGTTTGGGACTAAAGCAAACCCCTTATCCAACCGCCATCTACTGCGATCGACTGCCCGGTGATATAACTGGCTCTTTCGCTTGCTAAAAACGCAACAGCGGCGGCAAACTCTTCCGGTTTGCCGAAACGTCCCATAGGCACTTCAGACTTCGCATTTGAGAATGAAGGATCTTTTGCGACAAGCTGATTCAATCTTTCAGTTTCCGTATAACCCGGCATTACATTATTTACCGTTATGTTATACTGGGCCAATTCATTCGATAGTGTTTTGATTAAACCTACAACAGAAGCTCTTACAGCATTTGACAAGACAAGGTTATTGACAGGTTGTTTGACTGCCATTGATGTAATGGAAATGATGCGTCCCCATTGTTGCCTTTTCATGGTTGGTAAAAAGCCGTTTACTAATCCAATGACACTGCCAAGCAGGTTTTGGTAGGCATTGTCCCAATCTTTTTGCACAAAACTTTCAAACTTTCCTGAAGGAGGCCCGCCGGTGTTAGTTATTAAAATATCTATGGCAAAAGAATTCAACGCTGTTTGAATAACATCCTCCCGTTGGCCGGGATCAGATAAGTCGCCAACGATCGATATGACCTCTGTTTTGCATTGATCTTCGATTTGCTTTTTTGTTTGTTCAAGCCGATCTCTTTTCCTGCCATTGATAATGATCTTCGCTCCTTCCTGCGCAAGTTCTCTGGCGACAGCTTTTCCAAGCCCCATGCTTGAGGCGGCAATAAATGCTGTTTTATTTTTTAACCCAAGATCCATCCTTTTGTAATAAGTTCATTTGTTAATTGGTTAATTAGTTCGTTAGTCGTCAACGCCAACCATTTTAACCAATTAACTAATTAAATGATCTGCTTGCTTACTTTACAATTTTACTTTCTTAGATAATCATCTGTTTTATCGATCCAATCTTGTCGCGGAGGTGACCATGTATCCATTTCTTCCACATCACCGATCATCAGCGCCTCATGCGGAAGGTTGGATGGAATAACAACCACGTCGCCGGGAAAAAGATCCATCACCTGTTCTTTATTTTCTCCAAACCAAAATCTCATCTGGCCGGAAATACAATAAGTAACCTGTTCGTGAAAATGATGATGCAGCGGAACGACAAAGCCATCTTTGAATTTCATTTTTGCTACCATTATTTTTTCACCCCAGATCATTTTGCGATGCATCAATGGGGTAACCTCTTCGGTTGCCACCTCTTCCCAGTTGTACTTGCTTA
>JAICPX010000376.1 GCA_025929635.1 Chitinophagaceae bacterium | reverse complement strand
TCGAGTCCCGTCTTCCGCTCAGGCATTTAAGAAATCTTAATATCATCGAAAAATTGCAGTTATTGATATTACACTATAACCTCTTTAATCGTTATGGCCAAACCCTGGCCAATACTTGCGCTATTTCTTTTGTTTGGGATAAAGTCTCAATCCCAAAAAATATTCTTTGAGCAACTTACCACTGCGGAAGGGTTACCCAGCGATTATATCAATTGCGTATTTGAAGACAGCAAAGGTTATCTGTGGGTAGGAACAGATAAAGGCGCTTGTCGTTATGATGGCCGACAGTTTCAATATTTCAATAATGATAATGGACTGCCATCAAATTTTGTTTCCTGTTTTGCTGAAGACCCGGCAGGAAACATATGGATCGGAACAATCGATGCCGGTGTAAGTAAGTATGATGGCAGAAAAATCACAATATTCAGTTTACCTGATAACAAGAAAGCAAACATTATTAAGATCCATTTTAACAAGGACAATAGCTTCTTTATCCTTGCCGATCAGGAGTCTGTTGACCTGTATTTTTTTAAAGACGAAAGATCCCTGCCGCAAAAATTTCCCGATATGGCATTTCTCAAAATTGTCAAACCGGATCTGTTTATCACTGGCTCGGTAAAACAGCTCTTTTCGGTTAAGCTAAAAGATCGGGAGCTTGTTTTTCATCCATTGGTTCATCCCAAAGTTGAAAATGGTCATTTTCTCTATTGGCTGAATGACAGCAGGATTTTTGCGCTAAAAAAGAATTCGGTACTTGAATATACCACGGATGGCGTTCAATGGACTTTCAAAAGAGAATATGCAATAGCAGCATTTCCGCTCCTCCCCGATTGGACCTTTGTTAAGAACCTATTTATTCATAACGAGGAACTTTTTATGGCAACTGCTAATGGCCTGGTTCATGTCGATAAAGGGAATAAGCAACATTACTTCAAAGCAGAGAATGGCTTAGGCGTGAACTATGTTCAATCTATTTACAAAGACAGGCGAAATAACATTTACATCTGTACTTATGGCTCAGGTATCAAGATATGGCCCGTGAGATACCTGGAGGAATATCACACCAACGGCAAGGTCACGTCTGTTTTTCCGGCAGGAAACAACACTTATATCACCACTACCAAAACGGTGTACCGGTTTAATCATTTAACACAACTGCTTTATGAAACTAAGATCTCAAATGCAGGAAATTTTACCAGCATTTATAAGAGCCCGAAGGGAGAATTCTACCTGGGAACCCTGAATAATTTCTACAAAATACCAGGGGAGAGTTTATCAAAGACTACCAATACGACCAGTAAAGCAACATCATACTCATCCAATAGTGGCACTTCAGGTTTTATTGCGTATAACAACAATATTTATATATCCAGCTATGGGAATGGTATTTATGTATTTGATGGCCTTAAAAAAACCATTGACACATTAGATGAGTCAACAAATCCAACGGCGCCGCTTATTGTTGAATTTCTATCACCGTTGCGCTCCTCGTTTGCAGCACTCACGTACAACGCCGGTCTCACGATCTACGATTCAGTTAAACGATACACAACAGTTACCAGGACAGACGGTTTGCTTTCAAACACGGTTTATTCTGTTTTCCAGGAAAAGGATAGCGAGACATGGATTGGAACCCAAAACGGGCTGAATCTTTTTAGTAATAAAAAAGTAATAAAAAAGCTGACATCGGCCAATGGTCTTGTTGGATCAAAAGTACTGTGCATGTTTCGTGATTCAATGCAACGATTCTGGGTACTTAGTGATAAAATTCTACATCTTCTGGAAGGTGACCGGTTGCGGGCTATTCGTTCCCATACAATTGTTTACGATGAAAAGAATACTATCAACAGGGCTGCATATAACCCGGCAACTAATATATTATTTATTGGGTTAACCGATGCATTACTTACTGTTAACATGAGCAAAATTATTCCCGATACAGCGGTGAATATTCCTAAGTTATTCGCCGTAAAAAGAGATAATTCGGTTCTTTCAGTTGCCGGTACCGCGTCATTATCACTATCGCCAGCTTCTTCAGATGTCATTTTTCATTTTGATCACAAGCGGTCGATCGGTCAGCGATCTGACCTTTATTATAAATTATCGGGCTTTGACGAAGAATGGAAACTATTAGCAAACGCTACAGAAGTTGCTTATTCAAAACTGCCGGCGGGTGATTATGAATTGATGGCAAAAACAATTAATCCTGATGGCTATGAATCGGCAGAAATTAGTTTATTAAAACTGGAAGTGTTGCCACCATTGTGGAAGCGAGCCTGGTTCATAACAGCGGTCACAATATTCATGTTAGGTGTCTTTTTTTATATCGGTAATGTTATTTCACGAAAAAGATATAAGCGAAAGCTACAATATCTCCAGGCGGAATACCGACTTCAGCTGGAACGGGAAAGAATTGCAAGAGAATTGCATGATAATGTAGGCTCGCAGCTGACCTACCTGATCAATAAGATCGATGATGATCATGCTTTGTTGGCCAATAAAACGGAGGCAAAAAAACTCAGTGGCTTTGCGCGGGGAACCATGCGGGAGCTGCGGGAAACGATATGGGCCTTAAATAAAAAAGAAATCACGCCGGAAGAACTTGAAAATAAGATCAGGCAATTGACCCGGTTGTATAAGAATGAAAAACAAGAACTGGAATTGAACTGGAATATTAATAATGGTGAGAAGCCGACCCTAAAATCACTGCAAGCCCTGAATATTTATCGCATTATACAGGAAGCATTAAACAATGCGGAAAAATATTCATTGGCCACCAATATCAGGATCGATGCAAATAATTTCGAAAACTCCTTTACCATCCTGGTAAAAGACAACGGGAAAGGATTTGATATAAATACAACTGAAAAAGGGTTTGGCCTGCAAAATATGCTTAAGCGGGCTGAAGAAATGAATGCTGAAATAAAAATAGAAAGCAGCCCGGGTATCGGAACGTCGATCAAACTAAAGGTGAATAAAAATCAACCTTTTTCCTGATAGCGGCTTTGGATTGATTCGGTTTAAATTTAAGTACTAATAGATATGATCTCAATAGCTGTAACAGATGACAACGAATTGCTGCGTCGCAATATAGTTGAACGCCTTAAAGATGATTTTCAGACGGTCTTTGAGGCGGGCTCTGCGAAAGCAATGCTCCGGTTTCTAAAAGTCAACGATACAAAACAACATCCCGAGGTGATCCTCATGGATATTGAAATGGATGAAATGAATGGAATTGAAGCCACATCTCATATAAAAGAGATCAACCCCGGGATCAAAGTAATTATGCTAACCGTTTTTGAGGATGACGATAAGGTATTAAGTGCAATTAAAGCGGGAGCAGATGGTTACCTGGTGAAAGATGAACGTAAAGAAAGGATCATTGAATGTATTCATGACGTTATCAATGGAGGCTCTTATATGAGCCCCTCCGTCGCTATTAAAACCATGCGGTACCTGCAAAAAAATTATATTCCCAAAGAAGCCATGGCCGGCAACCCGCTTACAAATCGCGAACAGGAGATCCTTCAACTCGTGATTGACGGGAATACTTATTCTGATATTGCTGCAAAACTTTTTATCAGTATGTCCACTGTTAAATCTCACATATATCACATCTATGAAAAATTACACGTAAACAATAAAATTGAAGCAGCTAAGAAAGCTACAAGTAATCGCTGGCTTTAAATAAGTATCGGGAAAATACTATGTCATTTCATAATTGAATTAGCCTCACAGCTGGGAAAATGGATCTCCGCCTGATAAATCATACAAAAGGCTGATTGCCTTCACTTCGGTTTTACTTCAACTTTATATGTCACCATCCTCATCCTCTCATCCCATGAAATCATAATCACTACCGGAACCGCATTTTTTATTTTACCAAAACAGGTTTTATGAGAAAATCTTTTTTACTCCTGCTTGTATCTGTCTTTTTATTTTCAAATGCATATAGTCAGGCCAATGGAGATTACCGCACTGCTGCAAGCGGCAACTGGAATGATGCGGGTACATGGCAACGTTACAATGGCACATCATGGGTGGCCGCTCCTGCCCCGCCCACAACCGCAGATGGAGTTGTGACTATACTGGGCCATACTATTACCATCACCGCTAATGCCGAGATCGATCAACTGGCAATAACCGGCGGGACCCTACAAGGCACATTCATATTGACAATTTCGGGAAGTGGAAATACATGGAGCGGCGGTATAATAAACGCTCCCGTTACCATTGCAAGTTTGGCAACAATTAACCTGAGCAATTCGGTGAACCTGAATGATGCGCTCACCATTGAAGCAAATGCAAATTTCAACTGGACGGCAGGCAGTATTTTATTGAATGAAGGCACGATTAACAATAATGGAACCATAACGCTGACCAATACAAGTGGTTCGGCATTCAATTCCGGTGGTGGCACAAACGCATTCAATAACAACAGCGGCGGAGTGTTGACAAAAAGCAGTGGTGCAGGTATTCTTGGCTCTACTGTCCCCGTAAACAATGCGGGAACTTTTAACATCAATACAAGTTCCTATTTGCAAACGGGAAATACATTTACCAACACCGGAACAGTGAATATTGCCGCGACGGCCACATTCTCGAATTCAGCGACTGCAAATTTTAACAGCGGAACTTCAGTGACAGGTAGCGGAACACTCGCCTTATCAGGTGGTACACATAATGTAAATACGGCTCTTACAACTCCTGCCGGGATCACGGTAAACTTAAGTGCCGGAACCTTGCAGGGCGCAGGATCATTAACTATTAATAAAACGCTGAACTGGAGCGGTGGAATGATAAACTTACCCACCAATATTGCGAATGCCGCCAATCTTGAATTGACCAGTTC
>JAICPX010000623.1 GCA_025929635.1 Chitinophagaceae bacterium | reverse complement strand
GTAAACTATTTATCTTAGCCCTCACCGCAAGGCAGGCATCTATGGCCCTGTCTAGGTGATAATCCCCGCGGAAAACTGCCATAATAGCATCGCCAATAAATTTGTCGACATAACCTCCCTGAGCAATTATTTCTTTTACCATTAAGTCGAAGTAATTATTCAACAACTTCACAACGGCATTTGCAGGTTCATTTTCGCTGATGGTAGTAAAGCTACAGATGTCGATGAATACAACCGTTGCCTCCACGGTTTCATTTGCCGTCAAGGCTGATTCAAATTCACGGCTTCCCATAAAATTCAAGACAGTCTCATCCACATACATTTTAAGTATGTTGTTTTCCTTTATGGCCATCATGGTTTCCCGCATTTGCATGACTTGCCTGATGGTTTTTTCCATGGTCAGCTCAAGGTCTTCAAAATTGATGGGTTTGGTGATGAAGTCAAAAGCGCCACGGTTCATCGCCGTACGAATATTCTCCATATCGCCGTAAGCTGATACGATCACAGATTTTAACAGTGATCCTTTTTCGCTGAGCTTGGAAAGAAGCGTGAGCCCGTCCATTTCAGGCATATTAATATCGCTGAGTACCACATCTACATCCGTATGTTTTTCCAATTGTTCGAGTGCATGCCGTCCGTTCTCGGCGAATATAAACTCGTACCGACGGTCTCTTATTTTTTGACGAAACTTCTGCTTGATGAGTACCTCGAGGTCCTTCTCATCGTCCACCACTAATATTTTCGTCATACATCGATTGCTTTTAGTTTCTCTTTCAAAACAGAAAAATCAAGGGGCTTTGTCAAAAAGTCATTTGCCCCCAACTGCATGGCCGTTGAATGGTTTTGGTTATCGCCATAGGCTGTAATCATCATCACCCAAGGTGGCGGGTCCTTGAATCTATTTTTCACCTGCGCTAATAATTCCAGACCGCTCATCCCCGGCATGTTGATATCGGAAAGTATGATCATGGTTTCAGGGGTAAGGTTCTTCAGAAAGAGCAGTGCCTCTTCGCCCGAATAGGCAAAGTCAAAATTGATTTCATTGTTCCTGATCTCCTTTCGGAACCTTTGCTCAAAAAGAAACTTAACATCTTTTTCGTCGTCCACAACAAGAATTTTCATTTTATCAATTTAGTTATTTATAGGCAGAATAATGATAAAGGTGGTGTATTTGCCTTCTTCCGTTTCCACGCTTATTTCGCCTCCATGGCCTTTAGAAATGATATCATAGCTCATGCTCAGTCCAAGGCCTGTACCTTGCCCAGTAGGCTTGGTGGTAAAGAAGGGTTGAAATATCTTATCGATGACTTTTCTGGGAATACCGTTGCCGTTATCACTTACTTTTATCTCGACCTTGCTATTAACTTTCCAGGTACTTACTGAAACGGTTGGCTCATAACCATCCTCGTGTTGTTTTTCCTTTTCCATTACAGCATACAAAGCATTGGTAATTAAATTCAAAATTACACGACCGATATCTTGCGGAATCACATTAATGTTTCCTATGCTATCATCAAAGTCCGTCTTCATCGTTGCATTGAATGATTTGTCTTTTGCGCGAAAGCCATGATAAGCCAATCTTAAATATTCATTTGATAAAACATTAATATCGGTTAACTCTTTATTGCTCGTGCTGCTTCGGCTATGCATCAGCATTCCTTTTACAATAGCTTCTGCACGTTTGCCATGGAAGACTATCTTTTCTTCGTTGTCTATCACATCTTTCGCGATCACTTTGACTTCCTTTAAATTACCATTGTCTATTTCATCTTTCATCTCCACCAGTAGCTCCTTGTTCACTTCTGAAAAATTATTGACGAAGTTCAGCGGGTTTTGAATTTCATGCGCAATGCCGGCAATGAGTTCTCCTAGTGACGCCATTTTTTCACGAAGCACTAATTGGGCCTGGGCGGACTTTAGTTTTTCCAATGTTTCTTCAACGGTCTGTTTTTCTTTTTGAAGACGTATGTTCGCACTTTTCCTTTGTTGATTGTTTCTCCACAATAGGATTCCTGTGACAAGCAAAGTGAACATAATTCCAAATAATGACAGGATCTTAAATCTGTCTCTGGCAGCTTTCTCCGCCGCTATGACATCCAGTTTTCGCAATTCATCGGTAAAAGCAATACTGTTAACCTGGTTGATTTTTGCTTTGTTGTATAGACTGTCTTTAACTGCATTGCTGATCTTTGAATATTTTAAGGCATTGGAAGGATCGCTTTCTT
>JAICPX010000316.1 GCA_025929635.1 Chitinophagaceae bacterium | reverse complement strand
GGGGCATAGGCAAAGCGATCGCAGCCATATTTGCTTCCAACGGTCATGATCTTCTCATCAGCAGCCGAAATGAGATCGCCTTGTACAAGTCAATGGAAGAATTGCAGACAAAATATCCTTCGGTTTCAATTAAAGCAAAAGCATTTGATCTTTCGGACAAGCAGCAGGCAAAGGATCTTGGTAACTGGTGTTTGCATTATGTGGTGCCCGATATACTTGTTAATAATGCAGGTTTGTTTGAGCCGGGCAGTGTTTATAATGAACCTGAAGGAACCCTGGAGAGCCAGCTTTCGATCAATTTGAACAGCGCTTATCACCTTACAAGAACGTTACTACCAAAAATGATGGAACGGAGATCGGGACATGTTTTCAATATGTGTTCTATTGCTTCGCTTGATGCCTATGATAACGGAGGTGCCTACAGCATCAGCAAGTTTGCCATCTATGGTTTCAGCAAAAATCTTCGTGAAGAAATGAAGCCATATAATATTAAGGTCACAGCCATTCATCCCGGGGCGGTACTTACCGATTCATGGGAAGGATATGATAATTCATCAAACAGGATCATGGTAGCTGAAGATATTGCTAAAATGGTTTTTGCCTGTTCACAACTTTCACCTGCTGCCTGTGTAGAAGAGATTGTGATCCGACCTCAACTTGGTGATCTTTGAAAACACAAATTCCAAAATCCAAATCACCATCACCAAATAAACCCGAAAGAGGAAACGTACAACCTGGATTTTTTAATTTCTGGATTGTAATTTATTTGGTTCTTGGTACTTGTTTTTTGAAATTTATTCGGAATACTTATACCCGACACCACGCACTGAATGGAAGTACCTGGGATTACGACTATCCTCTTCAAAGTACTTACGGAAGTTGAGAATAAAGTTGTCGATCGTTCGGGTGGTAGGGTAAACATTATAACCCCAGACTACCTGTAATATTTTCTCTCTTGGTACAACTTCGTTTTTATTTTCAATTAGCAATTTCAAAAGCATACCTTCTTTCTTGCTTAGTTGAATTTTTTCACCACGGGCGGTTGTGGCCTCCTGTGCTTTAAAATCGATTGTATTATTTCCGAAAGTATACGTGTTGCCGATGGTTTCTTTATCCTGTATCTTTTTATTTTTCTCAATCAGCTTTCGTACTCTCAACAAAAGTTCTTCAAGATTGAAAGGCTTGGTCATATAATCATCCGCACCTTTCTTCAGGCCAAGCACTTTATCGGCACTGCTGTTCTTTGCACTTAAAATAAGAATGGGCACTTCGTTATTACTAAGCCGGATAGTTTCAGTCACATTTATACCGTCCATTTCGGGCAGCATTACATCGAGGATGATAAGGTCAAAATACTCGCTTTGCACCGCTTTTACCGCACTGCCACCATCATATGCCGAAGAAACTTCGTAGCCCTCTAATTCAAGGTTTAATTTGAGGGCATCATGAAGATTTTCTTCGTCCTCAACAAGCAATATGGATGCCTTTGCGTTCTCTTTGGTCATTTTTATAAATGAAAATGGATGGCGAAATTACTGCCGGCAGGTTCATTGTTTGTCACCAAAATGTCGGCATTATGATCTTCAGCGATCTTACGGCAAAGATATAGCCCAAGCCCTGTGCCCTGTGTTTTACGCGTTGATTCATTACCGGTGCGATAAAATTTTTCAAATATTTTAGATTTTTCCATGTCTGCAATGCCGGTACCCTCGTCAATGATATTCAATATTACCTCATTATTGGTTCTATGCAGCGTACAGGTGATCGGTTTTTCTTTTGGTGAATACTTCACGGCATTCTCCAGCAGGTTACTGATCATCAGTTGCAGCAAAAGAGGGTCGCCGGCAATTTCAATTTCATCTTCAATTATTTCATTAAAAGTTCGTTCGGGGTAGCGGCTTTTTGCTTGTTTGATACAATCTTTTAAGAGCGATGAAAAGTCAAGTTCTTCTTTCGAGGTGAGATAGCCCCCACCCTCCATTTGGGATGAAACAAGAATGTTATTTATCAGGGTATCGAGGCGTGCGGTTTCCTGTAATGTCATCCGGATCAGCTTTGTTTGTTTTTCTTCGTCAAGCTGGTATCGCTGTAAAGTTTCCAGGTTAAGCCGGGCAACGGAAATAGGAGTTTTTAATTCGTGTGTGATCGCCATCATAAAATTTTGTTGCTGGTATTGCATTCTGAATTGCCTGCGGACAGAGCGATAAACAAAAAAAGCACCGATCAGGATCAGGATCAGAAAAGTGATACCTTCTGCGATATATTTTTCCGTGTTTCTTTTCGAATCCTTCTCGATCTTAGCAAGTTGCCGGGCAAAGCTTTCCGGGTCAACGGTCGCCTTTTGCGAATTGAGTTCAGTTAAATGCAGGTCGGTTATTTGCTGGCTTTGTCTTTCCAGCGAGATAAACCACCATACCAATGCCGCTACAATGTACAACAACAACAGCCAGTATATAATTGTAATCAGCCTGAATCTTTTTCTTGCGGTGCCTGGCATAAAAACCTATTGAACTTTTTCGATCCTGATCCCAACATTCAGTACATGCTGAAGGGGATCCTCACGCATTATGTTTTCCAGGATGAATTTGTAACTACCAGCCTTAAGTTTTCCCGGGTTACGTGCAAATTCCAATCGATGTTCATAAATATCATCCATGCCAGTAGCATGCCATCCTCTTTCATTCGAGGCGAGCTTAAATTCGCGGGTTTCTTTATGCAAAGTATCCTCCGGTGGCTGGTAATAATACTTGATCCAAATATTATTGTAGTTATACTTCTCTGTATGCCTGATGACAAAAAATACCCGGTAAGATGCGGTTGTATCGCTGATGATAAAATCGAATTCAGGTTTATAGCTGCCTTTCCATTCGTGATCTGGTAGCGGAACCATCTTTTCATAAAGATCAACTGTTGTACAAGCGACAAGGCACAAGACACAAGGTACCAGCAGTAATAACTGTCTTAATAAACTCATTTGACAAAGATATGAGTAACGAGTAAGTCTTGTGCCTTGTACCTTGATTCTTGAATCTTGAACCTTGTGCCTTACAAAACATTCAGCACTTGCTCCTTTGCCTTCTCCAGTTCATCCTTCATCATGACCACGCATTTCTGGATAGATGAATCGTAGGCCTTGGCCCCTGTAGTATTTATTTCGCGGCCAATTTCCTGTAAGATGAAGGATAATTTCTTTCCCTTTGATTCTTCTGGTTCGCCAAGTACGACTTTGAAATAGTCGCAATGATTCCTTAAACGCACCATTTCTTCGCTGATATCGATCTTCTCTATATAATAGATAAGTTCCTGTTCCAGCCGGTTCTTGTCATAGTTTTCCTTGCCTGCATATTCTTCCATCAGTTTGGTGATATCATCACGGATGGTCTGTTTACGATGAGGTTCTAATTTTTGCACTTCTTCTAACTGGACAAGTATGTTGTGAATACGATGGAGAAGATCCTTTTCCAGGGACTTGCCTTCATCATCACGATGAATATTGAGATCGACGATAGCGGAGTTGATAACTTTTTCAAATGCTTTCCACTCGTCATCGGTCAGGGTTTCGGTGGTGGGTGTAATTACCTCGGGTAGTTTAACCAATGTACTTAGAATGTGGGCCGCGTCTAATTTTAATTCTTCCGACAAGGCAGCCAGCGGTTTAAAGTAGGCTTTAGCCAGGTCGATATTGATCGTAACAGGTTTGGCATTACCGGTTTCTTTTAAACTGATTGTACAATCTACACTGCCACGGCCCAATTTGGAAGAAAGAATACGACGGATGTCAAATTCAAAAGGTTTTAAGAATGCGGGAAGCTTGAGTTGTAATTCAAATTGTTTTCCATTGAGAGATTTAATATCAACAAGAAAAGTTTTATCACCTACAGTTTTTTCGGCTCTTCCAAAACCGGTCATTGATTTCAGCATGCAATTTTTTTGAATGAAGTAAAGGTATTGGAAAAAGTTGACTGGCTGATTTTATTGATGGATTTGGAAAAGAAGGGTAAGATGGTCAATTGATCATCGAATCAGCCTAAAAAAAATCTCTCCCGATGAATCGGGAGAGAACATATGTGGATGGGTTAGTAAGTACCGGGAAAATAAATTCCCTTCACAATATTAATAACATTTTTTTCTAACTAAAAAATTTTTTCAATATTTTTTATTAACATTTTAAATCTTCTTGTGGATAATAGAACAATAATTGCGGCTCATAAAAATTATTTCTGATCAGCTCTTCATTTCAACATCGCGAACGGATCAAACATTCCTGTTCATTTTTTATTTATGAATTTTTATAAATACAACGAGGCAGTATAAAGCATATACCTTTGATTAAATCTTATAATTATGCGATTAAATAAACCAGTTGCCGTTCAATGGATCGCAAATTTTATCGGTGCTGAAATTGTTGGCAACACCGCCGGGGTGGCTACAGGCATCAATGAAATTCATAAAGTAGAGGAAGGTGATATTGTATTTGTAGATCATCCGAAATACTATGAAAAATGTATCAATTCGGCGGCTACCGTTATAATAATTAATAAAAGGACAGATTTCCCTGCTCAAAAAACGCTGCTCGTTGTCGAAGAACCTTTTGAAGCATATATAAAACTTGTCCATCATTTCCGGCCATTTACTCCTTCATCAAAAAGCATAAGTGATTCGGCCATTATCGGCAAAGACACAGTAATAATGCCTAATTGTTTTATTGGCAACCAGGTGGAAATAGGCACTGATTGCATCATTCATCCGAATGTTTCGATTCTTGATCATTGTGTAATCGGTAATTATGTTACGATCCAGGCAGGAACCGTGATTGGAAGTGATGCTTTTTATTACAATACGAAAAAGGACCGGGATGTCCATTATAAAAAAATGAACAGCTGTGGTCGTGTAGTGATACAGGATCATGTTGAAATTGGCGCAAATTGTACAATTGACCGTGGTGTAAGCGGGGATACGTTAATTGGCACCGGAACCAAGATCGACAACCTCGTGCATATTGGTCATGATACCGAGATCGGCAAGAATTGTTTATTTGCCGGGCAGGTGGGCATTGCAGGTGCTGCAAAAATCGAAGACAATGTGATCCTATGGGGACAGGTAGGAGTGAGTAAAACGTTAACCATCGGGAGGAATGCAATCGTGTATGCACAAAGCGGCGTAAAGGATTCAATAGAAGGGAACAAAGTATATTTTGGTTCACCGGTTGAAGACGCCAGGGAAAAAATGAAAGAACTTGTTTGGATAAAACGTATTCCGCAGTTGTGGGAGAAAGTAATGGGGAAGAGGTGATTGGATTTATTACAGTTGATATTGGATATTGGATACTGGATTCTCATGTGCGTGCCCAAAAAAGGTCAACTTTATCTAGGCAAGCTCAATTTAGTGAATTACATTTCAAGGTGAAGATTTTTTAATATCTAATATCTGATATCCAGTATCCAATATCCAATATCCCTATCTCAGTCCTTACTCAAGCACATAATCATTCGGCACCTGGTCTGCAATATTCTTCCAACTCCAGTAACCAAAGTTTATCCAGTCTTTTTGATCGTAATAGTATCCGTTTTGTTTTATCGTAATTACCTCAAGTATATCTATATAGGAGATCTGCTGACTGATATTCATGGGAAGCTTATACTTTTTCAGGTATTCATTTTCCGGTAATCGCTTTGTATAGGTGATGCTGATCCTTGCCGGGTAAT
>JAICPX010000288.1 GCA_025929635.1 Chitinophagaceae bacterium | reverse complement strand
GTTAAATATCATGGGATTCGTTGGCATGCTGGTATTATTTGCATTGTTTCTACTCTTTTCAATCTTTCAACTATAATATATGAATACAAATCTGGGAGATAGCTTTTTGAGATTGGTGAATATTATGGACGATCTCAGGGAAAAATGTCCATGGGATAAAAAACAAACGATACAAACCTTGCGGCATATGACCATTGAGGAAACCTATGAATTAGCTGATGCAATAACTGATGAGGACTGGAAAGGAATACGGGAAGAGTTGGGTGATCTTTTATTGCATATTGTGTTTTATTCAAAGATCGGCGCAGAGGAAAATAAATTCAGCCTGGAAGAAGTGATCAATGGCATTTGTGAGAAGTTGATCGTAAGGCACCCGCACATCTATAGTGATGTAAAAGTGGCGGATGATGAAGACGTGAAAAAGAACTGGGAAAAAATAAAGCTCAAAGAAGGCAAGCGATCGATTTTAAGCGGTGTACCGGTGTCTTTGCCTTCAACGGTAAAGGCCATGCGCCTGCAGGAAAAGGCAAAGCAAGTGGGTTTTGAATGGGAAAATAAAGAACAGGTTTGGGAAAAAGTTGAGGAGGAAACAAAGGAGTTAAAAACAGCAATAGTCAATTGGCAATCAGCAAATGAGGAAGATTCAACACCGCATCATAAGAAGGTAGAGGAGGAATTCGGTGATGTCCTGTTTTCGCTGATCAATTATGCACGGTTTTTGCGTGTTGATGCCGAAAATGCGCTGGAAGTGACCAATAAAAAATTTATCCGGCGGTTTACCCAAATGGAAGAAGAAGCCACGCAGGTAGGAAGGAACCTGGCCGAAATGACTCTCGAAGAAATGGATTCCATTTGGAACAACATAAAAAAACGGACCTGAGCAATTGAAAAGACTAAGACAAATACTTCCCAAACCACATGGGTGGTTAGTGGGCGCGGTTTTTTTATACCTGCTGTCCTTTTTATTTACTCAATCATTTTCTCCCGAGCGGTCGGTAAGGAATGAGGTTAGCCGATTACAGGATTATGTACGGACACAACAGGACGAGTTCAATGACCTGGTCGCAGACACGGCATTGGTCAAGAGACTTGCATTCAAATCTTATTCAAAACAAGAATTAAACCGGCTTACTTCAAAAGACTATCCTACAGGGATATTTGTATATAAGAAGGATTTTGGAGGTGGCGAGCTAATGTTTTGGAATAGTCAGAATAGCACCCCGCCAAATGAGATTTTCAGTTACCCGGATACTGCCTATTTCGAACAACGACCAAATGGATTCTATGTTTGCCTGAAGAAGACGTTTAGCCTGCATCGGGAATATGATTCGATCACAACGATTGGAATGATACCGGTGATGTATCACTTTTTTTCCAGTTTTGAAGACAGGTTTGGACACAGCAAAACTGCAGCTTCAAAAATCGCCATTTCCGGCTTACCCACAGCATATAAGGTAACAGGGCTTACCGAAAATGTCCATTTTTATATCTCTCCAAAACCGGGGCTTGACAAGCCAACGATCAGGCTCAGTTCGATATTTAAAATACTGGCAGTGATATTATTGCTGGTTTATATTCATTTTATTGCTGAGAGGTTCGCAAGACAGAATGGATTTTGGAAAGGGCTGTGGTTTCTTCTGGCTGCCCTGATTTTCCTGCGGCTGATCAGTTACTTCACAACTTTTCCGGTGAACTTCCGCCAATTTGAAATATTTGATCCAAAGGTCTATGGTTCGAATCCAATACATAAATCATTGGGCGATCTTCTGATAAATTCCACCTTGTTTTGCTGGATCGTTTTGTTTTCATGGCAGAAGATCCGGAACACAGGCTTTTATGATTTTTCGTTCAAACGGGCTATCATAAAAGGCATCGCCGGAAGCCTGGTTGTGGTGGTCATTACTTTCCTGATCGCATATATTATTCGCAGTCTTGCCGCGGATTCAAGCATTTCGTTTGATGTAATAAACTTTTTCAGTCTTACTACTTTTACCGTTTTTGGATTTGTCGCTTTATCAATTTTAGCAGTGGGATATTTCTATTTCATGAAGATCATGATCCCCCTGTTATCGTTGACCTTTAAGGATAATATCTTCCCTGTTTACCTGATTGTAGCTGCGGCAGGTCTCAGTTTTCTAACGTTCGAAGTGAACAATCCCCTGCTTGTGTTTTACATCATAGTGCTGGCATGGCTGATCTTTTATATATGGTTGTCGCGAATTAACCTCCTTGGCATCAATAACCAGCGCCAAACCATGGCGGGCGGGTTGTTCTGGATCTTTGTTTTTTCCGTTTCAATCACTGCCGTTATTATTGATGCTAACAGGGAAAAAGAGTGGCAAAAAAGGGTTGCACTGGCGGAAAAGAAGAATCGCCAGACTGACCCATACAACGAAAGACAGCTTAGCATCTCACTGGTGTTTTTCGACAATGATTTTTTAGCGCCGAATTTTTACCGCTTTGGCCAGGATTACGCGTCAGCAATTTTTTTACGCGACAGTCTCCTTCACAATAGTGATTATTTAAGAAACTATAACTCGCAGATGTATGTTTTTGATGCCAATAAGAACCCGCTTTATAATGAGCAACCTGAAACATTCAATACACTTGAGACGATAATCAACATTCAGGCAAAGCCGACTTCCTTCCCTAATTTGTATTATTTCATTACCAGCTTTAACAAGTACACCTTTATTTTCAAGCAAAATATCACTGACCCGGAAGGAAAACTTCTTGGGCATTTATTCATCCTGTCAGATCCGGATCGCAACAGTTCTGACGTGCTGGAAGCACAGGTCTTCAAAGACGATAGGAGGAATGATCTCGAAGCATTTCAAAACTATTCATACGCCATTTATGAAAATGACAGGCTTACGGAAACAAATCCCTATAACAAGTATCCTTTTCACACTTCAATAAAGCCTTCGGAACGACCGGTTGAAACGGTTGAAAAAAGATTGGTTGAAGATTTTACGGAATTGTGGTATAAGGCAAAGAGCTATTCAGGCAGCAAGGGGGTTGTTGTCAATAAAGTAGTGGTCGTCGTTAGAAAGAAAGCCGGGATATTAGAAGCGATAACACTATTTTCTTACATCTTTTGTGTATTCCTTTTTCTTGTAGGATTATTCAATGCCCTGGTGTTATTGCTCCGGATCGGTGGCGATGTCAGGGAATTCAAAAGGATCATCGAATGGAATATCCGGACGCAGATCCATGGCACAATTATTTTCGTGAGTATTCTTTCCTTTATCATCATCGGCATTTCCACTATTTCTTTTTTCATCCTCCGGTACCGGCAAAACAATGAAGAACGCCTGGGACGAACAATGGATATCACCATCACGCAAATGCAGAAGAAGCTCGATGAATGGCATGTATTCGACGACCTGATCGCCATTTATGATTCTGTTGCGAACGAAGCCGTTGTCAAAGTAGTAAACGAAGTAGCCGATGTACACAATGTGGATGTGAACGTATATGACACAAGTGGAAGATTATACGTTAGTACACAGCCAATACTTTACCGTGAAGGTTTCTTAAGCAAGCAAATGCACCCATTGGGGTTTTATCATCTTAACGGTCTTCGCGAAGTACAGCACACTCAGAAAGAGATTTTTGAACCAATATCCTATATGAGTAGTTATGCTCCTTTGAGAAGCAAGGATGGCATTGCCTATGCCTATATCAACATACCTTACTTTTTATCCCAACAGGAATTAAAACAGGAGATATCCAACTTCCTGGTGACGATTATTAATTTAAATGCATTCATCTTCCTGATATCAGGCGTCATAGCCTTATTCATTACAAACAGGGTCACAAGATCTTTTTCACTTATCAGTGAAAAAATGCGCGAAATAAATCTTGGAAAAACAAATGAAGAAGTGGAATGGAAAAGAAATGATGAGATCGGCGGGCTGGTGAGAGAATACAATAAAATGGTAAAGAAACTTGAAGTGAGCGCCCAGGCGCTTGCAACCAGTGAAAGGGAAGGTGCCTGGCGGGAAATGGCAAGACAGGTGGCCCATGAGATAAAGAACCCGCTAACACCCATGAAATTAAGCATTCAATTTCTTCAGAAAGCAATTGATAACAATTCCCCTCATGTGAAAGAACTAACCGCGCAGGTTGCCAAAACGCTTGTTGAGCAGATCGACCATCTTTCCAAGATCGCATTTGACTTTTCACAGTTTGCGAACATTGGCAATACGAATGTCGAGGTCTTTGATATTAATGAAGTGATCCGTTCATTGGACAATCTATACAAGACAAGTCATGAAGGGGACCTGAAATTGAATACCGTTGATGAAAAAGTATTAGTAAAAGCAGATAAGACCCAGATGAATCGTCTTTTTACCAATCTTATTCAGAATGCAATTGAAGCTTGTGATGGTAAGGATAAATGTGATATAGAAGTCAGGGAAGTGCAGGTTGACGGGGTGGTGCAGATCAGTGTAAAGGACAACGGGGAAGGCATACCAAAGGAAATGCATTCCAAGATCTTTGTACCCAACTTTACTACAAAATCATCAGGCACCGGTCTTGGTCTTGCTATGTGTAAGGGGATTGCCGAACAGGCGGGGGGAAGAATCTGGTTTGAAACCGAGAAGGGGAAAGGAAGCACATTCTACGTTGAGCTCCCAGTGGTTAATTAGGTGTAACCTCACTCATCCAACTGATCTTTAGTTGCGCTTTATGATTGGCGCCGATCACGTCTTTATACAGTTCCGGTCTCCTGGCTTGTGTATACCTGTAGCCGCCGGCTTGTGTTAATTTCCCGGGTGCCAATTCTGCGATTACAAATTCGTCATTCAAACTTCTGCATTCGGCAATGATATCTCCAAATGGATCAATGATCATTGAGCACCCGTTCTTTAATTGGTCATCATCCATTCCAATTGGGTTTGAAAAAACGGCATATATGCCATTGTCATATGCTCTTGCCGGTAACCACTTCATTAACCATTCTCTTCCCTTGCTACCATCAAATTCTTTCCTGAGTATTTCAGCATTGCTTAATTTATCCTTCCACAATTCTGCATCGACAAATCCGGCACCCGGCCTGGTTGACGGGGTACACATTGTTACATGCGGCATAAAAATTATTTGCGCACCCAATAATGCCGTTGCTCTTACATTTTCAATTACATTATTATCATAACAAACCAGGATGCCGCATTTCCATCCTTCATGATCAAAAACGGTATAGCGGTCACCGGGTGTTAAATAAGGATTTATAAATGGATGCAACTTTCTGTGTTTTGCAATAAGCCCGTGTTTAGTTACGCATACATAAGCTTTGAACAAGTTATCATCGGCATCTTTTTCAAACAGACCGGCAAGTATCGCAATATTATTTTTCCTGGCGATGCCTATTAAGGAATCTGTACTTTGTCCGCCGGGGATCAATTCAGCCAGTTCGAGCATTTGCTCCTTCGAAAGGTGTCTTGCAAATGTGTAACCCGTAACAGAACATTCATGAAAGGCGATCATCATTGCACCTTTTTCAGTTGCTTGTTTGGATAACTTATCAATTATGGAAAGATTATAGTTCTTGTCATTACTTCTATGTTCAAATTGGGCGGTTGCGATCGTAGTTTTTTCCATATAGCTATATCTTTTTCTTGCTTTTCCGATCACCAGGAAATTTTTCAAATTCTTTTAATGAAAAGCTGCTAAGGTTTTGTTCTTTCATTAAACCGGTTATTTCATTTTGCTGCATTCATATCTCTGATTTCAATTAATTCCATCGTAACAGATTTTTCTTGAAAATTACCACTATATCTGATAAGACCAATTCCTTTTGCAAAATAACCCTCGCTAACCTTCTTTGTGTTCATAGTGTCTGAAGGATCTCTTTTGTTTTCTAACTTCATCCAGGTCGTTTGTCTTGTCTTGATACAATCTAACTCATGTTCCTTCCAATTGATGACCGTATCTTTCAAAAAGTATTCCTCACCTTTTATAGTGAGTATATAGTATTCAAAAGGTTTGAATTCAATGATTGAAATTCCTTTGCCCAATCGGCTTCCATCATCAATTATCTCATTCTTAACTATTACCCCTTTGAGTTTATACCCTGGAGTATCTGGCATGACAAAATAGGATTCAATAAGCTTACCGCCTCTTGCAAATTTCGATGAGTCGATAGT
>JAICPX010000528.1 GCA_025929635.1 Chitinophagaceae bacterium | reverse complement strand
TTGAAGACTGATTCAATGTAATACGTATCAGCTGTGCAAACTTGCTTAAATAGTGCGAAGCATGCTGATTCTCGTTATTCAGTATCATTTCCCGGATACTGTTGAGACAATTAAAAATGAAATGGGGATTCATTTGTGCGTGCAATCCCTTTAATTCAAGTTCGGTGATTTGCTTATCGATGTTTGCCTTGTGTTTGATGTTTTTTAGTCTCGACCTGTAAAACATAAACAGACATAATAGTAGTACAGTAAGAGAAAGCAAAATAAACCAAGGTGTTTTCCAAAATGGAGGAGCGATCGAGATATTGACTTCCTGGATTTGATCGGGCCAGCTTTGATTCCTGACAAATACTTTTACCTGCAATCGATGATCACCGGCAGAAAGATCACTGAATATAATACTGCGTTGAGACCCTAACGACATCCATGATTCATTCCCGGTATTTACAAAGCGATAAGCAAATTCCTGTTCGTTTGCATCTTCAAAATTCACCGCTCCAAGATTGAGTACAATGTTGTTTTGCTTATAGCTTAGTTTAATCTTGCCGTTCGGGCGATAGATAATTTGTTTACCGGCGATAACAATATTCTCAATTGAAAAGAACGGGGGTTTATTATTTTTAGTGAGCTTATCAGGATTGAAACGATAAATTATATTATTAAAAGCTCCATATAACTCTTGCCGGGCGGTATCATAATAAAATACATAAGTATGACCAGTATAAATAGGGATACCATCAGCCGTTCCAAATGAGGAGATTTTTTTTGTTCGCAGGTCATAGCAGGCTAACCCGCTTTCCGTTCCCATCCAAAGCTTGCCACTGTGCAGGTGAAGCGCCAAAATATTATTATCCGGCAACCCGTCGGTCCGGGTTAAGTGTGAAAAACGTTTTTGCCCCTGGTCATAGATCATTAGTCCATTTTCATAAACACCAAAATAGATCATCGATTGATCAAACACAAGATTGCTTGAAATTCCATTTCTTCGAATTTTTATCGCCGGGAAGGAGTCCAATAATAAGTCAAATTCTTGTTTCTTATGATTGAACCGCATCATACCAAACCCTGAAAACCAGATGTTCCCTTCCGGATCTTCAGCAATCCCGGATATATCTGGACCAAGTTTTGCAAGCGCTGATCTGTAATCGAGCAATGTAAACGTGTTCTCGTTTGCTTTACGATAATAGAATACATTTTGTACCCCTCTTTTTATATAAATGTTATTGCGCGAATCTTTAAACAAAAGATCAGTAGCATTATGTTGAAAAATGGTATCCACATGGTAAAGAGGGATTGGCCCGGCTGTTAAACTCTTTGTGTTTATCCATACGCCGGGTATGGCAGCATAAATAGTATCGCGATGCACGGGGATAGCGTGCAAAATAAAATTAGGATGTTGCAGCTCTTTTCTTACTGTGTTAAACTTAAGTTGCCCTATTTGTTTCAAACTGTCTGCGTCAAAGATCAGTAGCCCGTCTACATGGGTTCCTATAAAAACCTTATTATTTGACACGGCTAAAGTTTGAATTTCACTGTTAAATGAAGGCGCCATTGTTGTTTGCTGAATTAGCGATGCTGATTTCTTTTCCCTGTACAATCCGTTATATGTGGCTATCCATAACTGGTTATTTTTATCTATAAAAAATGAGTTGCAAAAAATATCCTTAAAGTAGACCTGGGGTAATATTTCAAAAGAATTAGTGCGGGGATTAAAATTAGCTAAGTAAAATCCCGCCAATTTACTGTTGATGGCAAAAAGCGTATCATTTAACCTTATCAACCGGGGGTTTATTCCGCCATCTATATTTTCCGAGAGTATAAAGGCAGCTTTGACCGGGTACGTGGTTTTGCGCCTGGTATCGAACCACAAGAATCTTTCCTCATCCTGTACGTAAGAACTAAAAGTATGGTCGTCGTAGTGTGGTATAGTTACCGTTTTTTCTGACGATCCTATCTGCTGATAAAAAGCATCGTCATTTTTACCGACAGGGTGAAAATCTTTTTCTTTGATATAAAACAGGTAAGGTCCTTTCCGAAAAGTTGTTACTAACAGAATATTTTCTTCCAGCGGAATTATATTTAGTCCAAATGTGGTTGGTTTTTTTTCCTCAATATGTTTTCTTGAAATGTGATCATAGCGAAATATCAATTCATTTTTGGAGTTGAACTGGTAAAAGCCGGTGGCGGTGGCAATGAAAATATTTTCTCTTTTATCAGCAAATGCATCCATGACCCTGTTCAATGGCAATAATGGAAGTGAATCAGATGGGATAATAATATTTTTTTGCTCTAATGTCCTGGTATTAATTATATGAAGGCCGTTCGCAGTAATAACAGCCAGGCGGTCATTGTCCAGCCATCTTAATTTCCTGACCCAATCTTGAGGCAGGCTATTTTTATTACTGTCAGCATAAAATTGCTGAAAAGTAGTGCCATCAAAACGGTTCAGGCCTTTGCCCGTTGCGATCCAAATATATCCATATGCGTCTTGAATTGCATCATAGATTCTGTTATTTGAAAGTCCATCATTTGTAGTATAAAGCACAAAGCTCTTTTCATTTATTGGCTGGGCGTACGTTGCGCACCCGGTAATGCAAAAGAGAAGGCAATATAATAGTCGCAAGTTCATTTAAGAAAGTCTATTGTAACAAAAAATACCGTTTCGTTAAAAAAAAATCCAGCATTTGTCATTTTTGGCAATACCCTGAGTATAACTATTGTTTTTCTTGAGTTTAGTTTGTCATGATGCCATAGACTGAAGTGGAAAATATAACTTCACAATAGTCCCGGTTTCGCGACTGGTTTTCGATCTATCCTCAATACTGAGCTCACTGTTCAATTTATATTTCTCATTTAACACCTGTATTCGTTCTTTCACATTGGCTATACCGATGGAATGATGATCAGCCTGCATTTCCTTTTTATTATTGATCGATGTCTCAATGCCCAGTCCATTATCTTCGACAAAACACACAAGTCGATTGTCCTCCTTCTTGAAACGGATATTTATTTGTAAATCCTTCCCCGGGATCGCTCCATGCCATATGGCATTTTCAAGAAATGGCTGGATAAGCATTGGCGGCACCATGATCTCATCAGTTTGTAATTGATCATCCGTTTCGATGGTACAGCTGAATTTAT